>JAZONO010000071.1:0-19307 GCA_045654545.1 Acutalibacteraceae bacterium | reverse complement strand
CTTCCCCTTGTGGGGAATGGTGTCAGGACGTGCGTCTTCGACGAAGTCCGTGTAGCCGACGGATAAGGTGGTGCCAATCGCAGTATCAGCAACGAATATCCCCGTAACTTTTTCGGTTTTGCGAAGCAAAATGCCGCCTGTTTAAGGCGGCAAGAAAAACGTTACACGGATTTTGTTGCAACAGCAACGAATATCCCCTCATCAGTCACCTTCGGTGACAGCTTCCCCCCAGGGGGAAGCCTTTTTTGGGCCATCCCTAACCACACCCACCGTAAGGGTGTTTTTTCTTTCACTCCGGCAATACCGCCAACGCTTGGCGTCCCATCGTTTCATACCGCTCTTCCGACAGTGCACGGGGGTAAGACACTTCCTCGCCTTGATTGGGATCGTTGAAATAGTAATGTGTTTCGTCGTAGCCCACAAGCAGCATGCAGTGCTCGTTCCCGGGCCAGGTGTATTCCTCCCCTTCGGGTGTGATCCACGTGTCGGTGGGAATGATCTCCAGCATATCGATGCTCACCCACACGCACACGGGCACCCCCTGCGCCACGTAGCGTTGACACAACTCTTGCATGGTGGCGCCTGTGGCGTTTTCCACCCGTTCGTGCGAGCCGAGATACCGTATCAGCGCTTTTTCGATCACGGGTGCCATGCATCCGTACGAGGACGTGGTGCGCGGATCGCCTGCAAACACTAATCGCGGATCGGGGCCGTGAAAGTAGCGTTCATCATAATAGAAGTTCGTGTCTTTTTCAAGACAGTGCTCCACAAAATCCTCCACCGTCACGGGTTCGCCTGCGTGGCGCAACGCCATCACCGCCGTCACCGATTCGCATCCCGTGGGATAAAGCGGAAACTGCGACAGCCTCGTCACACGCAACCGCATTTCGGCAGGATACGGTTCGTCGGGATCCCAATAGTGCGTGGTCGTGGTGGTGGGAATGGTGGTGGTATCGGTAACCGTTGTGGAATTCACCGACGCCGCTGTCGTTGTCTTTCCCGGTTCACTTTCTTGATGCCGATTACATCCGCATAGCAAGACCAGAGCAATCAGCAAAGCTACAAGTCGCCGTTTAGTCGCGAATCGCATCATCCGCCGACACCTCTTCCACGTTCACAAAATACGGCATGGGATCCACCGTCTCGCCGTTTTCCAGCACCTCAAAGTGCAGGCACGGTCCCGTCACGTTCCCCGTCATACCAAGCGTAGCGATCGGCTGACCTGCCGTAACATAGTCTCCCACAGCAACCATATACGTATTCAAATGCGTATATTTTGTCCACAATCCGTTGCCGTGATCGATCGTGACCGAAATGCCGTAACCGCCGTTATACCCCTTGGGTTCACAGCAAAGCACCTTGCCTGCCGCCGCGGCGCGTACCGTGTCGTCCATAATACCGCCGATGTCGATACCACGGTGGAATTCACCCCAGCGGTATCCGTAGGAGGCAGTCATACCGTTGTCCTCATTCAGCGGCCACAGCAGACCTGTATCCGCTTCGACAGCAGGCGGTATCGCCTCGGTGGCAGGAGTGGAAAACACCGGCTCGGTCATCAAGGGAACGACGGGCGACACCTCTTCACGCCCGGCCACCACCCCACCGACGCACAAAGCTCCCGTGAGCAACGTCACAGCGGCCACAGCCGAGATTGCCGTCGCCACGCGGTGGGATGCTGTGTGGCTCACCACACGAAACCGTTCTTTCACACGGCGCGCATTATCGGCCATCGCGGTGGACAAGCGATTGGACATTCCACGCCCGTTACACATCAAGTACAGCACGGTGGAGAGATACGCCGCCGCATCGCCGCCCGTCTTTTTCACCGCCGCCACATCACAGGATATCTCGCAGGTGGCGCAAAGGCAACGATACATACCGTACACCAACGGATTGAACCAACACACACAGCGCACCAACAACGCAAGCGGTTTCACCCACAGATCACCGCGGTGCAAATGCACCGTTTCGTGTGCCAACACGTGGCGCAACTGTGTATCCTCGAGTGTGCGGCACGGCAAATACAACGTGGGGCGAAACAACCCCACCATCATGGGAGAGGTCACCGTGTCGCCCACACGCACACGCACACGGCGCGCGGTATATTCCAAAAGCTGTGCACATTCCGTTTCAACCGTGGTGCGGCGCAGATGGCGCACAGCAACGGCGTGTTTTACGAGATAGCCAAAAAACAGCACGGCGGCCACCGTGAGCCATACGGCGGCAAACACGTCACCCCACGCCAGTTGCGGCAGGTTGGTCACGGTGGGCGGCGGCAACGGCGTTTCGGCCGTTTTCACAATGCGCACCGCCACCTGTTCCAGCGGAACTGCCGCCGTGCCTGCGGTTTGCCACCGAAAGCGCAACGGCACCACGCAGGAAAGCAATGCCGCCATCCACACGTAATACTGCACCGTGGGGGCGGTGCGCTTCACACAGCGAAACCACACCCACAGGAGCACACCGGCCACGCCGCCTGCCAGCGACGAAACCGTCACGGCACGCAACATTGCAAACAAGACTGTCATCGTTGACTCCCCTCAATGATCGCACGCAGCTCTTTCACGTCCGCATCCGACAAGGTGGTGTTTTCAAACAAACTCGCCGCCAATGCCGCAGGCGAACCGTCAAACAGCTGTTCCACCAGCCGCCCTGCCTGTGCACGGCGATACTCCTCACGCGTGACAGACGGCAGATAGTAATAGAGTGCCCCGCGCTTTTCGCAGGTCACCGCCCCCTTCTCTGCCAGTCGGGTCAAAAAGGTGGAGATGGTGGTGCGCTTCCACCCTTTCTCCTCCACCGCACGGTTGATCTCGGCGGTGGGAATCGCCTCCCCTGCCTGCCACAGCACCTTCATAATTTCCAATTCGGCTTCGCCGATACGCAAGTCTTGCATGGTCATTCTCCTTTGTCTACATGTGTAGTCTAATCATATTCTACACGCGTAGTCGCGTTTTGTCAAGTCTTTTTTGCGACAGAATTTACGAACTGTTAACGGATGGCGGTGTTTTAGCGTTGCAATCCGCTGATATTTGGTGTATAATTAACCTAAGATTACCGAAAGGAATGGAATTCGTATGGATTCGTTTGTGGAACAACTGATTAAAGAGCGGCGCGGCGGACGATATTTCTTTTCGATGTTCGGGCTGACGGTCGCGGCGCTGTTATTGCTCACCTTGGCGGTGATGTTTGCAGGCTATCTGGGCGTACTGGTGGCGTTTGTGATAGTGGGTATCGGCTACGGCTGGCATTGGTGCACCTCCATGCTTATCACCGAATACGAATACTGCGTTACCAATGGAGATATCGACATCGATCGCATTCGCGGCAAGCGCCGCCGCTTGCGCTTGGTGTCGGTGCGCGGCGACAAGATTGAATCGCTCGCCCCGTACAAAGGAGAGGACCTTTCGAAGTATAACCGCGTGGTGCGGTGTAACGCGGGCACGACGGACGACCTGTGGACTTTCACCTATCACAGCAAAAAGAATGGGCACACCGTCGTGGTGTTCGAACCCAATGCCCGTGTGTTGCACGCATTGGTGGATGGCTTGTCCCCCTTGTTGCGCCGTGAGGTAATGCAAACACACGAATTGCCCATCGAAGAATAAGTGGGAGGTGTCTTGCCATGACGGTCTTATCCGTTCAAAGCATGCGTAAACTGGAACAAGCCGCCGTGGAAGGCGGTCTTTCCTATCTGCGTTTGATGGAAAATGCCGGTAGTGCCGCCGCGCGCATCATTCGCTCCACCTATGCCATGGAAGGGCGACGTGTGGCGGTGCTGTGCGGCAACGGCAACAACGGCGGCGACGGCTTTGTCATCGCGCGCAAGTTGGCGGAGGAAGGGGCACTGGTCACCGCCGTGCTGATGAGCGGTGCGCCCACCACCCCCCAGTCCAAAGAAACGCTGACACGGTTGAACGGCAGTGTGGTGACCCTGCGCAACCTGGAGACCGAGCCGTTTTTGGCGGCAGAGGCGGTGCGCTCGGCAGGTATGATTGTAGATGCGGTGTTCGGCATCGGGTTCCACGGCGCGTTGCCTGATTATATGCGGCATTTGTTCCGTCTGGTGCGTGAAGCCGCTGTGCCCGTGATCGCGGTGGATATTCCGAGCGGACTTGCCGCCGACACGGGTGAAGCCGACCCCGACACGTTGCGTGCCACCCTGACCGTCACCTTCTCCGCCTTGAAACCGGCGCTCATCGCGGCGGCGGCCGCTCCCTATTACGGGCAGGTGGAAGTGGCGGCAATCGGCATTGATAGGGAATTGATCGACCGTCACAGCCACGGGCAGATGGCGATCACCTACGATATGGTGAAAGCGCATTTTCCGCCCCGCAAAGCGGATTCCCACAAGGGGACCTACGGGCATCTGCTGTGTGTCACGGGAAGCGACGGCATGGCCGGTGCGGCGCGGCTGTGTGCCGAAGCGGCGTTGCGGTGCGGTGTGGGACTGCTCACCGTTGCTTTGCCGCGCAGTATCTATCCCATCGTGTCCGCCCCCCTGCCCGAAGCGGTGTTCCTGCCGTTGGAGGGGGCCGATGCCACCCCGCAACTGGCGGTGCGCGTTCGCCAAAAGAAGGCGAATGCCGTGGTGCTGGGGTGCGGATTGGGGCAATCCCCTGCGGTGCAGGATCTGGTGTGGGACGTGCTTTCACACGGGGATTCCCCCCTTGTTTTGGATGCGGACGGTATAAATACGGTTTCTCTGCATATAAATAGATTGAAAACGATCCAACGACCGTTGGTGTTAACACCGCACCCGGCCGAAATGGCACGGCTCGTGGGCACCACGGTGGAAGAGGTGCAAACACACCGCGCCGCGGTGGCACGCGCCTTTGCAGAGGAATACGGCGTAACCTTGGTGCTCAAAGGACACGAAACCATTGTGGCCTCTCCTCACCGCGCCCTGCTCATCAACCAAACGGGCAACCCCGGCATGGCCACGGGCGGTAGCGGCGACGTGCTGGCAGGTATGATCGGTGCGCTGTTGGCGCAGGGCTTTGACACGTGGGCGGCGGCGATGTGTGCCGTGTATCTGCACGGCGCGGCAGGCGATCGCGCGGCGGCGAAATTGTCGCAACACGCCATGCTCCCACGGGACATCATCGGCGAGATCGGCGGATTGTTTTTAGATCTTGAGAAACAGGTGTTGTCCCATGATCCGCACTCTCCGTCCCCTGCATCGACTGAAACCGCTTCTTCTGCTGTTTCCTTTATGCCTCATACTGGGGTGTAACCGCACCGCCGTCACAGGGCACCTGCCCATTGCGGTGGGGTTTTCCTGCGAAGCGGAAGGCACGCTGAAAGGCGATCCCATTGCCGGGACAATCGAGCGCAGCGGTGCAGGGCTGCTGCGCATGGCGCTCACACAACCCGACGATTTGAACGGACTCGTCATGACGTGGGACGGGCAAGCCGTCACGCTGGAAATGCTGGGGTTGCAATGGTCGCTCGACCCCGAAAAAGTGCCGCGTGCCGCGTTGGGCAAACGGGTACTGCAATCGTTGGATGCGGTGGTATACAGCACCACCGATGGGGTGCTGACCGAGGACGGACGGCTGAAAACGGTGGGCAATGCCGAAGCCGGTGTGCCCTACACCCTGTATTCCGATCCCGAAACGGGTGCTTTGCTGTCGCTTGAAATCCCATCGGAAGAATTGTATCTTGTGTTTTCAAACTTCAAAACAAACGAATAACAAAAAAACTCCGAAGTCATTCGACTTCGGAGTTTTTACATGTTCGTTCAGGACACCGAGCGCTCCACGGGGCGTTCTTCGGTCGTTGCCAGATGCGGCTGGCTGCCTTCGGTCACGCCTTCGGATTTCAGCACGTTGATGAAGGTCTTGAAGAAGATCTTGATGTCCGCCACGAGGCACATATTGGTGGCATACTCGCCATCCAACTTCGCTTTCAAACCGGTGCACACGTCGTCACGACCGCTCACCTGTGCCAGACCCGTCAAACCCGGACGCACAATGCCGGCACCGTTCTTACGGCGAAGATCCAGCAGTTCGGTTTCGTTCAGCACCACCGGACGGGGACCGACGAAACTCATATCCCCCTTCAGGATGTTGAAAAGCTGCGGCAGTTCATCCAAACTGGTTTTGCGAAGCAGACCGCCCACACGGGAGATGTACGCTTCGGGGTTGTTCAAAAGATAGGTGGGCATATTCGCCGGAGCATTGGTGCTCATCGTGCGGAATTTGTAGACGTTGAAAGGTTTGCCTGCACGGCCCATACGCTTTTGCACAAAAATCGGAGAACCGTGGGTATCCACAGCCGCCACCACGGCGATCACCGTGAGGACAGGCAGAAGAAGAAGCAACATCACCAAGGAAACAACGATATCGAGAGCACGCTTGCAAAACAGATATTCTTTGGTCGGTCGTTTGGCCGGCACATAGTAATCGTTTAACACGAGTACTTTTTGCATCGAAATTCCTCCTTTTCTCTGTTTTGATGTTGTTCCGTAATGGTACATTCGGAAGTGGGCGAGGGCATACTTTTCCCTTGCCCTATTGCATTATACTATGGAAGATATGAAAAAACAAGTTACAAAATTGTAACCTTTTCCTCTTCTACCTCCACTATAACTTGTCACAAAAGTAACCAACACTTTTTGTGCAACATTCACAACAAAGTGGGCGGCTTTTCGCCTTTTCACGCGATTGCAGGTTCCTTTTTTTGTTTTTTCTTTCATATTATTACAAAATTTGTTACAAAAAAACGAGGCTTGAATGGTGTCATTCAAGTCCCGTTTTGACTTTATTTTCCCGTTAAAAGCGACAGCGTTTCCGCACGCGTGCGCACGTCCGAGCGCATGGTACCGCGCAACGCCGAGGTCTGTGTCACTGCACCGGCGGCACGTATGCCGCGCATGGTCATGCACAGGTGCTCCGCTTCAATGATGACCGCCACACCGTGAGGTTGCAGTTCTTTGTCCAAGAAATCGGCGATCTGTTCGGTCAGGCGTTCTTGCAACTGCGGACGGCGTGCATAGCAGTTCACCACACGCGCCAACTTCGAAAGTCCTAACACTCGCCCATCACGCGGAATGTACGCGATGTGCGCCACCCCCGTGAACGGCAACAAATGATGCTCGCACATGGAATAGAGCGGAATATCGCGCACGGTGACCAACTCTTCGTTGTGTCCCTCGTGAAAGATCTTCAAATGCTTGGTGGGATCTTCACTCAACCCGGCAAAGATCTCTTCATACATATTCGCCACACGGCGCGGCGTTTCCGCCAACCCTTCACGGTCGGGGTCTTCGCCGATGGCGGCGAGCAATTCGCGCACCGCCGCTTCAACACGTGCCTTATCCATACTTATGCCTCCCCACTGATCGCATCGTGTACGCCCACCACGTCGCCGTCTTGCACATACACGCGCGGCACACGTTTGCCGATCGAGCATAACAGTTCATACGAAATCGTGTCAATGGCGCTTGCCAGTTCTTCCACAGGCAAGCCTGCACCAAACACCGTCACGGGAGTGCCGGCTTCCACCCCGTCGATACCGCTCACGTCCAACACGGTCTGATCCATGCATACGCGCCCGACCACCGCGGCACGGCGACCGTTCACCAGCATCGAAGCGCGGTTGGAAAACAGGCGCGAATACCCATCGGCATACCCGATCGGCACGGTGGCGAGTGTCATCGGGCGGTCAGCCGTGAAGGTGCGCCCGTAGCTCACCGTTTCCCCTGCCGCGACCGTTTTCACCTGCGACACCACCGTTTTCAAACTGAGCGTCGGTTGCAGGTGGGGGTTGTTGGCACTGCCGTCGGGCATACATCCGTACAGGATAATACCGGGGCGCACCATATCCATGTGATATTGCGGATACCGCAAGGTGGCGGCACTGTTACAGCAATGCTTCAACGCAAAGTGCACCCCTGCCTTTTCGGCGGCGGCAATGTGCGCCGCAAATGCCGCATACTGTGCGTGCACAAACGCTTCGTCCTCGGTGTCTGCGGTGGCAAAGTGGGTGAAGATACCCTCCGCCGTCAGGTGCGGCAGGCGCGTCGCCGCCAGAATGTCCGCATCCTCGCGCAGACCCACACGTCCCATACCGGTGTCCACCTTCAAGTGCACCGTGAGGTGCACCCCTTCGCTCACCGCACGTTCCGAAAGGGCACGTGCGTGCTCCGCACTCACCACCGCCGTGGTGATGTGTTGCTCCGCCAAGGTGGCAACCGTTTCGGGCGGCGTGTACGAAAGGATCAAAATGCGTTGCGACAGTCCCATCTGCCGCAGTTGCAACGCCTCTTTCAAATTGGAAACGGCAAACCATTGCACGCCCAGCGCATCGTACAACCGCGCCATGTGTTGCGCACAATGCCCATAGGCATCCGCTTTCACCACCGCACAAAGCGTGCAATTCTCCGCCAGTTGTCCGCGAATATATTCATAATTGTTCCGCACCGCCAAAAGATCGATTTCAGCCCAGGTGCGCCGAAAAAATGGTTGCATCGCGGTTTCCCCTTTTTGTTACAGTTTCAAAAATTGACGCAGCGCATCCACGCGGTCGGTGTGTTCCCACCGCACGTCCACGTCCTCACGGCCGATGTGACCGTATGCCGCCAGTGCGCGGTACTGCGGACGGCGCAGATCCAGATTGTCGATGATCGCCGCCGGGCGGAAATCGAACACCGCTTCCACCGCTTCGGCAATGCGGTCGTCCGCCATCACGCCCGTGCCCTTGGTGTCCACACGCACTGAAACAGGGCGTGCCACACCGATGGCGTATGCCACCTGCACTTCGCAACGAGTGGCAAGACCGGCCGCCACCACGTTCTTCGCCGCATAGCGCGCCATGTAGGTTGCCGAACGGTCCACCTTGGTCGGGTCTTTCCCCGAAAACGCGCCGCCGCCGTGAGGAGCATAACCGCCGTAGGTGTCCACAATGATCTTGCGACCGGTCAAACCGCTGTCGCCGTGCGGCCCCCCCACCACGAAACGACCCGTGGGGTTCACAAAGATCTTGGTGTCCACGTCCATCAATTCGGCAGGGATGATCGGCCGGATCACCTGCTCGATCAAATCGGCGCGGATCTGTTCCAGCGTCACATCCTCGCTGTGTTGGGTGGACACGACCACCGTTTCCACACGCACGGGGGTGAGCCCGTCATATTCCACCGTCACCTGCGTTTTGCCGTCGGGACGCAAGTAGGGCAAGGTGTTGTTCTTGCGCACTTCGGCCAAACGATATGCCAACTTGTGCGCCAGCGAAATGGGCAGCGGCATCAATTCCGCCGTTTCGTTGCAGGCAAAGCCAAACATCAACCCCTGGTCGCCGGCACCGATGAGATCATATTTCTCGTACTCGTCGTTTTCGCGGCTTTCCAAGGCGGCGTTCACGCCCATCGCGATGTCGGGCGATTGCTCATCCAGCACCGACAGCACCGCGCAGGTCGCACCATCGAACCCTTGGGATGCATCGTTATATCCGATTTCACGCACCACCTCACGGGCGATGGAAGGAATGTCCACCGTGGCGGTTGTGGTAATTTCGCCCATCACCAGCACCATGCCCGTCGTGGCCACCGTTTCACACGCCACGTGTGCCATGGGATCACGTTCCAAAATGGCATCCAACACCGCATCCGAAATTTGATCGCACACTTTGTCGGGATGCCCTTCGGTCACCGATTCGGACGTAAAAAACGTTCTGCTCATAATATGTTGTTCCTCCGCTTTAAAATTCGTCAAAAAACCGCTCGGCCGAAAGACCGAACGGTTTTGAAACGCTCATCTTTCGGTGTTACCCGCAGGAATTGGCACCTTACCGTATGGCAGGTTGCCGGACATCACAGGGCCTGTTCCCTCCGTCGCTCTTGATAAGTCGGTATTCGATTTTTATTGACATTGCTCTAACAGTATACGCATTTCGACACGGTTTGTCAACCCCGAAATTGTAAACGTTCTATGTCACGCCGCAGGAAACAATTTCCTTTCGCTTTGCTTTGGGGAATTCACGTATCTTCTCCACGGCGTATTGCAAAATCAACCGCGCATCGGTGGAGTCCACCTTGCCGTCGCCGTTCACATCGGCGGCAGTGGTATCCAACGCATCCGCTTGCATCTTGCCCACCGCATACTGCAACACCACACGTGCACTCGATCGACAAGAATCGCTTTGCACACCGTTTCATACCTATTTCTCTCTTTTACACAACTTTGTATGGGACGAGTATACCACACCCGTTTCTTGCGCGCAAGAGGGTGTGAGAATTTTCACAACCGCGACAAAAGGTTGCGATTGCAAACAAAAAGGCATCATTCAAAAATGAATGATGCCTTTTGGCACAACTTACAGCTGGGGACCTGCCGCCACGAGCGCTTTGCCCGCATCGTTGCCGGTGTACTTCACGAAGTTCTTCACGAAACGCGCCGCCAGATCCTGTGCCTTGGTATCCCACGCAGTCGCATCGCCGTAGGTGTCACGCGGATCGAGGATGCCGCTGTCCACGCCCGGCAGAGCGGTGGGCACTTCCAGGTTGAAGTAGGGGATCTTCTTGGTTTCAGCCTTCAGAATAGAACCGTCGAGGATCGCATCGATGATGCCGCGGGTATCCTTAATGGAGATACGCTTGCCGGTGCCGTTCCAACCGGTGTTGACGAGGTACGCTTTCGCGCCGCTCTTTTCCATCTTCTTCACGAGTTCTTCCGCATACTTGGTGGGATGCAACTCAAGGAACGCCTGACCAAAGCACGCAGAGAAGGTCGGGGTGGGTTCGGTGATACCGCGCTCGGTACCTGCCAATTTGGAGGTAAAGCCGGAAAGGAAGTAGTACTGCGCCTGTTCAGGGGTGAGGATGGACACGGGCGGCAACACGCCGAACGCATCCGCCGACAGGAAGATCACGTTTTGTGCATCGGGTGCCGCCGACACGGGACGCACGATCTTTTCAATGTGGTCGATCGGATAGGACACACGGGTGTTTTCGGTGACAGAACCGTCGTCGAAATCGCACACACCGTTGTCATCCACCGTCACGTTTTCGAGCAGCGCGTTACGACGGATCGCGGCATAGATGTCCGGCTCGGACTCTTTGTCGAGGTTGATGACCTTCGCATAGCAACCGCCTTCGAAGTTGAACACGCCATTGTCGTCCCAGCCGTGCTCGTCGTCACCGATGAGCAAACGCTTGGGATCGGTGGACAGGGTGGTCTTACCCGTACCGGACAGACCGAAGAACAGCGCGGTGTTCTTGCCTTCCATATCGGTGTTGGCGGAGCAGTGCATCGACGCCATACCGTTGAGCGGCAGGTAATAGTTCATCATCGAGAACATACCCTTCTTCATTTCGCCGCCGTACCAGGTGTTCAAGATCACCTGCTCTTTGGAGGTCAGGTTGAAGAGCACCGCCGTCTCGGAGTTGAGACCGAGTTCTTTATAGTTCTCCACCTTCGCCTTGGAAGCGTTGTACACCACGAAATCGGGCTCAAAGTTTTCGAGTTCTTCCGCCGTGGGGGCGATGAACATATTCTTCACAAAGTGCGCCTGCCACGCCACTTCCATCACAAAGCGGATCGCCATACGGGAATCCTTGTTGGTGCCGCAGAACAGATCCATCACGTACAACTTCTTGTTGGAAAGTTGCTCCATCGCAAGGGCCTTGCACACGTTCCATGCTTCCACGGAAACCGGCTTGTTGTCGTTCTTGAACTCATCCGAAGTCCACCACACAGTGTCCTTGGAGGTGTCATCCATCACGATGAACTTATCTTTGGGCGAACGGCCGGTGTAGATACCGGTCATCACGTTGACAGCGCCCAGTTCGGTCAACTGACCTTTTTCGAAACCTTCCAGCGAGGGATCGGTTTCCGCCACGAACAGCTCTTCAAACGAAGGGTTGTGAACGATTTCGATTGCACCCTGAATACCGTATTTGCTCAAATCCACCTGTTTCATGTCACTTCATTCCTTTTCTGAATAAATATTTCGGCGGGGCAAACACAGCCTTTTTGTTCAAAGTGGCCATCGTGCCCCATTGTCTGTTATTATACTACACCGCGCGGTGTATTTCAATACCAAAAGTGCAAAAATAATAGTTTTTTAACAATTTGCCGCACAAAAAAGCCTCTGCCGCAGCAGAGGCTTTTACACACTTTATTCCTGTTTGTTTGTCAAAGCAGTAATCCATAGATCCCTTTTACAGCACAATCGTTTCGCCCGACGGAACATGCTTCAACTGTCCGTCCACGCTAAACCACACGTCCTGTACAGTGGGATTGTACACCCGCGTGCCGTCGGCAGAAAACCGCAAAAAGCGATATTTCATACGATCGCTCCCTATACAAAACAAGTATACTATGCTTTCAACCGTGTGGCAGTAAAAAAACAGCGGAGAAATCCGCTGTTTTTTCTATGTATTATTTCTCGCTGAAGATGACCGTGAGGTCGGGGTGCAGCTGCAAAATCGAAGCAGGCACTTCGGGAGTGATCGGGCCGAACAAGGATTTTTCCAAGATCGCCTTTTTGTTCTGTCCATTCGCGATGAGCAACACCTTTTTCGCCTGCATGATGGACATCATACCCATCGTGATGGCAGAGGTCGGGACGTCCTCTTTCTTTGCAAAGAAGCGCGCATTCGCCTCGATGGTGGAGGGATCGAGCTCCACCTCGTGGGTGGCGGCGGTGAAGCAATCGTCCGGCTCGTTGAAACCGATGTGTCCGTCCAACCCGATGCCGAGCAGTTGCAGGTCGATGCCGCCGAGCGATGCGATCAATTCGTCATAGCGTGCGCCTTCCGCCGCGAGATCGTCCGCACAGCCGTTGGGCACGTGGGTTTTCTTGGGATCGATGTTCACTTTGCAGAACAGGTTGTGATCCATGAAATAGCGATAGCTCTGATCGTTCGTGCCGTCTAACCCTACGTATTCATCCAAGTTCACCGACGTGACCGCGGAAAAATCCACATCCCCTGCATCGCAACGCGCCGCGAGTTCGGCATAGGTGCCCAGCGGCGACGAACCGGTCGCCAAGCCAAGCACGCAATCAGGCTTGTTCACCACCACGGCGGCGATCAGATTGGCCGCCTTGCGGCTGAGCTGTTCATAGGTATCTACAGTGATAAATTTCATCAAAAAACGCCTCACTTTCCGAGTTTACAAAGTCAGTTTATCGTCTTTTTACGACGTTGTCAAGGGTTTTAACTATACTTTCCTCAGGAAATACGCCGCGCAAGGCGGTGAGTGGGTAAACGCTGGTGTTTTTGCCGATCACCGTGCCGGGATTCAGCACGCAACCGCACCCCACGTCCGCGCCGTCCGCCAAAATGCCGCCGATCTTACGCAACCCCGTTTCGTAATCCACGTCGCCGTGGATCACCACCGCACGCCCGTCGGATTTCAAGTTGGAACAGATCGAGCCTGCGCCCATGTGCGCACGGTTGCCGAGCACCGAATCACCGACGTAGTTGTAATGCGGCACCTGCACGTGTTCCAGCAACACACAGTTTTTGAGTTCGCTGGAATTGCCGATCACGCAATCTTCACCCGTGATGACGTTACCGCGCAAAAACGCACCGGGACGGATTTCGGTGCCCGACCCGATCACGGCAGGCGGTTCAATGGTGGCGGTGGGATAGATTTTGACGTTCTCCCCCACCAGCACGCCGTCGGCGATCAGCGTGTAGCCTTCGATGCCGTTTTCGATTAATTCTTTGATATAGTCTTTGATACGCGGCAACATCTCCCACGGATATTCCGCCGCATCAAACAGCGCGGTGAGATACGGCGTTTTACAATCAAACAACTCCTCGGTCTTGACCTTCTTACTCAACGCCGTGTCCCCCTTTCAAGATCACGTCAACAATACTGTCTGCATATTCCATGCACAGCGCTTCGCTTTCGCTTTCGATCATCACGCGGATGACCGGCTCGGTGCCGCTTTGGCGCAACAACGCACGTCCGTTACCGCCGATCTTCTCTTCCACGGCCTTCAGTTGTGCCTGCACCGCCGCATCGCCCAGCACCGCCGCTTTATCCTTCACGCGGACGTTCTTCATATACTGCGGATACAGTTTCACGGGAGCCGCCAATTCCGCCAGCGTCTGCTTGGAATCGCAAATCTCTTCCACCATCATAATGGCGGTGAGCAAGCCATCGCCCGTGGTGGCATATTTCTTCAAAATGATGTGACCCGACTGTTCGCCGCCCAGGCTGTAATCGTGCTCCTGCATGCATTCATACACGAAACGGTCACCAACCGCCGTCTGCTCACAGCGAATACCGATCTCCTTGAGGCTCGCCATAAAGCCGCTGTTGGACATCACGGTGGCAACCACCGTGTCGCCGTTGAGCATGCCGCGGTTCTTCAAACGGCGGCCGAGGATATACATGATCGCATCGCCGTCCACCACGCGGCCTTCTCCGTCCACCGCAATGCAACGGTCACAGTCGCCGTCAAACGCAAAACCGACGTCCAGGTGCTGTTCCTTTACCACACGGCACAGGTTCTCAATGTGGGTCGAGCCGACCCCTTCGTTGACGTTCAAGCCGTTCGGCTCGGCGCCCACCACCACCGTCTGTGCGCCCAGGGCGGCAAACACCGACTTCGCGATCATCCACGATGCACCGTTCGCGCAGTCCAGACCGATGCGCAAGTGCTTATACGAATTGGATGCCACCGAGATGAGGTAGCCGACGTAGCGGTTACGCCCTGCGGCGTGGTCCACGATGCAGCCAATGTGCTCGCGCATGGCAAACGGCAGGTCGGCACCGCTCACGCCGAGCGCCGCCAAGTCGCCGTCCAAATACGCTTCGATCAGCGAGGTGGTGGCATCGTCCAGTTTTTCGCCGTAACGGTTGATCACCTTGATGCCGTTATCGTAAAACGGGTTGTGCGAGGCGGTAATCATGATACCGCAATCAAATTCCTCCTGACGGGTCACGTAGGACACGCTCGGGGTGGTGGTCACGTGCAGCATATACGCATCCGCACCCGAGGCGGTGATACCGGCCACGATGGAGTATTCCAGCATATAACTCGAACGGCGCGTATCCTTGCCTATGACGATGCGCGGACGGTAGCCCGGCTTATCACACCCCGACAGGGCATTGGCATAATACCAACCGAGGAAACGCCCCACTTTGTAGGCTTGAATGGAGGTGAGGTTCACCCCTGCCTCGCCACGGAATCCGTCGGTGCCGAAATAGTGGTTGTGACCGCTCGCCGCAGGACACAGTTCCACCGTGTCACGCATCAGTTCATCCGCCGTCACCGAAAACAGATCGCACAGTTGCAACACCTTGTCGATCTGCGGCAACGCCTGATCCATTTCCCATTTCGAAACCGCCTGTCGCGACACCGCGAGTTTTTCCGCCAACTGTTCTTGCGAAATGCCTGCCGCCGTGCGGAGTTTGGTGATCTTTTCACCGATCGTCATATCGTCACACACCACTTTCCAAAAGTATAGTTTTTTATCACTGTGTCTATCATACCAAATGTCGCCTAAAATAGCAAGCAACCTCTTTTAGAACTTTTGGCAACTTGCGGTTGCAAATTTGTTGATTCTTCCGAAAACTCCTCTGAAAAACTCGAAATCGCTCGTAGTTTTCGCAATTACAAGTTGCAACGCTCACATTAGTATGCCGTACAAGCGTATATTTATGTCCCACGTCATCCCATTCTCACCGTCAAAAGTTTATATGCATCTTTTTACGTTGTTGACTTTACTTTTTGATTACAGTATGGTATTATGGTGTCATACCACACTACACTTTATTATACGATAAATTTTTATGCCCACAAAGGGAGAAACTACCTTGGCAAAAGGTGTTCTCTCTTATTCCTTTGTGGGTATTTATCGGTGTAGTGTGGTAGCGAAACCGAGGGGAACACTTTTTCGGCACACCCTTCGGGGTGTGCTTTTTTTATTGCGAGGTATACACAATGTCAAAGAAACCGATCATCGACATAAACGGAACGCTGCTGACACCATCCAAACAAGGGCGCCATTGTCTTGGCAACGGTGAGCACGCAGAATATGAATGTTGCTGTGACGAATGCGATTACTTTTTACGTTGTTTTCCGCAATACAGTCACCAACAAAAAAAGGCTTCCCCCTTTGGGGGAGATTCCCCCGCGCGCGGGGGAAATGTCCGCGAAGCGGACAAAAGGGGCCCGTCTCCGGGAGGAAGCTGTCACCGAAGGTGACTGATGAGGGGATATTCGTTGCTGTCGCAACGAAATCCGTGTAACGTTTTTCTTGTCGCCTTGAACAGGCGACATTTTGCTTCGCAAAACCGAAAAAGTTACGGGTGAGCGCTGTCGCGGCGAAGTCCGTGTAACGTTTTTCTTGTCGCCTTGAACAGGCGACATTTTGCTTCGCAAAACCGAAAAAGTTACGGGTGAGCGCTATCGCAACGAAATCCGTTCACCTCATCCGTTTGGCTACATGGACTTCGTCAAAGACGAATGTCCTGACACCATTCCCCAGAACTACCCCTTCGGATTCGCCTATGGCGAATCCACCTCCCCTGACAAGGGGAGGCAAGGGGTAGATTCCTCCCCTATTCCTGATCGCAGTTTTCTTAGACGTGCGGTTTTACTTTTACAACAAGGCACCATGTATTTCTCAAAATACATGGTGCCTGTGCTTTTATTTTATTCGGTTTTCTTGCCCTTTTCCAAAAGGTAGAACAGGAACGCTACCACAAGTCCCACCGCGATTGCCACCACCAGATCGAAGATCACGGTGAGGGCAAAGGTGAGCACCGTCACAAGGATGTTCGTCACCTTTTTGGTCTTGACGATACCCACAAACGCACGCCACTCGCTCATGTTATACGCCACCACAAACAGGATGGCGGCAATGGCCGGCATGGGAATCAGCGCCGCCAGCGGCATCAGCACCAACAGCACCAGCAACAGCACCACCGCGTGCACCATACCGGCAATGGGGGTGCGGCCGCCGTTTTTCACGTTGGCGGCGGTGCGCGCAATCGCGCCCGTGGCAGGAATGCCGCCAAACAGCACCGAAGCGATGTTGGCAAGTCCCTGCGCCATCAGTTCCGCGTGGGGGTTATGGGTGTCCCCCACCATGCCGTCCGCCACCACGCAGGACAGCAAGGATTCAATGGCTGCCAGCGCGGCAATGGTCACCGCATCGGGCAACAAGGCAAGCCACCGCTCGGGCGCCAGATTCATGCCGCCGAAATCCACCTGCGGCAAGCCCGTGGGGATGTGATAGATCTCGCCGATAGTGTTCACCCCGGCATCCAGCGAGGGAATGCATTTCACCAGCAGGGCACCCACCACCACCGCGATGAGCGAGGGCGGTACGCGCTTTTCGAAACGCGGATACACCACCAAAATACCTAAACACACCGCACCCACCAGCAAAGCGGCAGGCGAACATGTGCCGAAGGCGGCAATGTTCGCTTCCACCTTTTCGATCGTTTCCACAGGGGTGACCCCTGCGGCATATTGCAAACCCAAAAAGTCCTTGACCTGACCGAGCAGGATGGTCACCGCAATACCTGCCGTAAACCCGACGGTGATGGTGTGCGGCACGTATTTGATAAGTGTCCCCACCTTGCACACCGCCATCAACAGTAACAGCACACCGGCCATCACGGTGGCAATGAACAAGCCGTCCATCCCCTGGGTGGCCACAATGCCTGCCACCACCGTGGCGAACGCCGCCGTGGGACCGGCAATCTGCACGCGACTGCCGCCAAACAGCGACACGATAAATCCGGCCGCCACCGCGGTGTACAACCCGGCAGCAGGCGCTACGCCCGATGCAATCGCCAACGCGATGGACAGCGGCAAGGCGATCACCGCCACGATGATACCGGCCACCACGTCGCGCACGCATTGCGCACGGTCGTATCCTTTCAATGCCGAAATCAACTTCGGCTGCAAATAAAACCCTTTCACAAAGCAAAACCCCTCTCTGTTGCGGTGACTATTATACCAGTATATGCCGCCGTTTGCAAGCAGAAAAAATGTTGACACGCTTTTTTTGCTGTGTTACAATGAATCATAGATTTCAATACCGAAAGGATGGTATATATGAATTTTGAAACCAAGTGCCTGCACGCCGGGTATTCCCCGAAGAATACCGAACCGCGTGTGGTGCCGATCGTGCAAAGCACGACCTACGTGTACGATTCCACCGCCGAGGTGGCATCGGTGTTTGACGAGCCGACCAAGTCGCTCATCTACTCCCGTTTTGCCAACCCCACCGTGATGGCGGTGGAGGAAAAGATCGCCGCACTGGAAGGCGGCGTGGGCGCGATGTGCACCACCTCGGGTCAGGCGGCCACCTTGCTCTCCCTTTTGAACATCTGCCAAACGGGCGACAGCTTCATCAGCACCACCGAGATCTACGGCGGCACGGTGAACCTGTTCTCCTTCACCTTGAAGAAACTCGGCATCGAGTGCATCTTTGTGGATAAAAACGCGAGCGACGAGGAATTGATGGCGGCGTTCAAGCCCAACACCAAAGCGGTGTTCGGTGAGACCATTGCCAACCCGGCGCTCACCGTGTTCGACATCGAGCGGTTTGCCAAGCTCGCCCACGCCAACAACGTGCCGCTCATTGTGGACAACACCTTTGCCACCCCTGCCCTTTGCCGTCCGTTTGAGTTCGGCGCGGATATCGTGATCCATTCCACCTCCAAGTATATGGACGGTCACGCAGTGCAGGTCGGCGGTGTCATTGTGGACAGCGGCAACTTCGATTGGACGAGCGGTAAGTTCCCCGAGTTGGTGGAACCCGACGAGTCGTATCACGGCATTTCCTACGTAGAGACCTACGGCAAGGCCGCCTACATCATCAAAGCGCGTATGCAACTGATGCGCGATTTCGGCACCTATCCTGCGGCACACTCCGCGTTTTTGCTCAACCTCGGATTGGAAACGCTGGCGGTGCGTATGAAGCAGTATTGCGAAAACGCCACCACCGTGGCGAAATGGTTGCAGGGCAACAATAAGATCGAAAGCGTGAAATACCCCGGCTTGGAAGGTGACGAGGATTACGCCTTGGCGCAGAAATACCTGAAGGGCGCCAGCGGCGTGATCTCGCTGGTCATCAAGGGCGGTCGCGAAGCGGCGATGCGGTTTATGGATTCGCTGGAACTCGCCTCCAACGAAGTGCACGTGGCGGATATTCGCACCTGCGTGCTCCACCCGGCGAGTGAAACCCACCGCCAGCTGACCGACGAGCAGTTGGCGGCGTGCGGCATCAACGGCGGCATGGTGCGTTTGTCGGTCGGTCTGGAAAACGTGGACGACATCATCGCCGACCTCGAAAAGGGTCTTGCGGCAATCTAAACAACACACGCCCC
>JAZONO010000070.1:0-2379 GCA_045654545.1 Acutalibacteraceae bacterium | reverse complement strand
ACAAAAAGCACCAACATTTAAGGTTTCACCCATATTGGGAGAATGAGCGCGTAGTGCTCATTCTCGGTGACATTGCCGCAAAACTACAGCAAGAAGATACTGCGAGCAATGTCTGCTTTGAGGCGGGTTCGGGTTTAATTGCTCACCCTAAATGGTTTAAAAAGCGCAAAAGAGAGTTGAGGTGCAGACATCTCAACTCTCGATGGATCTTGCAAAAACGCGTGAGCGTCTCTTACAAATACTATTACGCAGACAGCGAAGAAATACCGCCTTACTCAAACAAATATTTGACCCAGTGGAAGAAGTTGCCGATGCCTGCCGCAACGGTTTCAAAGAATCCTTCTTCACCTTCATCCGCAACCTCCAACTTGTCACCGGCTTCCACCGTGATGTATTGCAGTTGGTAGTTGTCGATCTTTTGCATGCCGTTGGCGGTGGCATAGGCATCCACCTGCTCTGCCGAAGTCTGGGTGGCCAGTTCGTTCGACAAACGAATGGTCTCGCTTTCCAGAATATCCAGCGTTTCCTGCTTTTGGATGATCTCATCGTTGATCTCGGTGATCTGCACACGGTTGAAGATCATCAGCGCCACCACCGCACACACAGCGGTGGTCACAAGCAAAGTCACCGCCACGTTCAAAATGGATTGCAGGCGAACGGCACGGCGGTTCACCTTTTGCTGTTTCTTGGTCGGCCCAACCACCTCAAGACGGGCGGGACGCTCTTCAAACAGCGAAAGATCATACGCTTCGGTACCGTGTACCGGCGCTTGCATTGCCATATCGCATCCCGTCCTTTCGTTTTCATGTCTTATTTTGCGTGCAACCGCTCCACACAGCGGAGTTTGGCACTGCGGCTGCGCGGATTGTCCGCCAGTTCTGCCGCCGAAGCTTCCAAGGGTTTTCCCACCGGGGCGGCGGCCGGTGTTTTGCCGCACACACACACGGGGAATTCGCGCGGACAGGTGCATCCCTGCCGCCACGAGGCAAACCGTTGTTTCACAATGCGGTCTTCCAATGAGTGGAAGGTAATGACCGCCAACCGTCCGCCGTCTTTTAAACAGTCAAACGCGGTGTCCAACGCTTCGGACAAGCGATCCAATTCGCCGTTGACCGCGATACGCAATGCCTGAAACACACGCCGTGCAGGGTGTCCGTCCCGTCGGGCGGCGGCCGGTACGGCATCGCGAATGATGTCGGCCAGTTGCGTGGTGGTGAGAATCGGCGCCGTTTGCCGTGCCGCCACCACCGCGCGTGCAATGCGGGGAGAAAACTTTTCTTCACCGTAATCGTAAAAGATTTTGATCAATTCCGCTTCCGATAAGGTGTTCACCAGATCGGCGGCGGGCGTGCCGCTTTGGCTCATACGCATATCCAGCGGCGCTTCCATGTGATAGGAAAATCCGCGTTCCGCCGTGTCCAACTGGTGGGAGGACACGCCGATGTCCAGCAAAATGCCGTCCACTGCCGCAATATCGAGCGAACGCAACACGTCGTCCATCTGTGCGAAGTTGGAACGCACCACCGTGGCAGGCAACCCTTTGAGCCGTGCGGATGCCGCTTCAATGGCATCGGGATCTTGATCCAGAGCAATCAGCCGCCCTGTTTTGAGGCGTGATGCGATTGCAAAGGAATGTCCGCCGCCACCGGCCGTGCCGTCCAGATAGATCCCGTCGGGTTGAGGATCCAGCACCGACAGCGTTTCATCCAACAGAACCGGGCGATGATACCCCGAAACCTCCTGCGGCACCGTGCTTCCTCCTTTAGAATCCGAGTTCAATGAACTTTTCTTCGAGCGCTTCATCGGTCATCGCGTTTTCGCGTTCGGTCAAACGTTCGGTATTCCAGATCTCGGCGTGGTTGCCTGCGCCGATGACCGTCACATCCTTTTCCAAGAAGCCGTATGCCACCAAGTGTTTCGGCAACAGGATACGCCCTTGCGCATCCAACTCCACGTCGATGGCGTTGGAGGAGAGGGTACGCTGCAGGTCACGTGCTTTGGAGACCGGCAGGGCGTTGATGCCTTCCATCAATTTGTCCCATTCCTCAAACGAATACAGGGAGATGCAATGATCCAGCACGGCGGCGGCAATAAATCCGCTGCCCAATTTGTCGCGGAACTTCACCGGCACGAACACGCGCCCTTTGGCATCCACCGTGTGTTGATACCGTCCGTAAAATCCTTTGGTCACTGTTTCTCCCTCCTTACTTTCGTCATTTTCAACCGCTGTTTGGCGACCTTTCCACCCGATTGTTGAAAACCGCGTTTTCAATCCAATTTTCTTCTGACTTTCCACCCGATTGTTGAAAACGTGTTGAAAAGGTGGAAAACCTCCACTTTTCTCCACTTTGATGGGTTTTGGGTGCACTTTCCCCCACC
>JAZONO010000069.1:0-12963 GCA_045654545.1 Acutalibacteraceae bacterium | reverse complement strand
CACTCAATTTTATTGAGTGAGTTTTCTTGCTTTGGGAGTGCAGAACATTCTCAAGCTTTTAACATATCCCGATTGACTGCGTGAGTGGCTTTTCACTTGAATTATTCATGATTGAAATCACAAAGCACCTTGTAAAACGCGGAAAAGTATGGTATACTTCTCCTCGTACCGTATCGACGTTACGTCAACAAAGAGAGGGACGGTGTTTTGCATGGAAAACATCATTACGATCCAAAATTTGCGCAGTTTTGCGTATTGTAACCACCACATTTGCTAAAAAGCACGGTAAACCCGTGATTGCGTTTTCGGGTTGTGTCACAGCGGATGCCGAAGTGTGTAACGCACACGGCATCGATGCGTTTTTCCCAATCATGAGAACGGTTGTCACCTTGGAAGAAGCGTTACACACAGAAAACGCGTATGAAAATCTGGTAAACACAGCCTATCAGGTTTTTCGGCTCATACATCTGTCGGGCGAGTAACACGGCAAAACGTGGCGTAAAACAACTGCGGCTATTTGCTGCTCAGCGAAAAGCTGATGTCCCTCCCGTTTGGGCGGCGCGATCCTCCTGTTCCAAAATGGCAACAAAACCCGACCAAGTCGCTCGATTTGGTCGGGCTTTGTTATATAACGACAGAATTATACAAATTGTATTGAAATCCGAAAATGTACCCCCGAAAATTCACCGCGTTTTGTGGAAACGGATGAGGTATCCAAGCCTTTGACAAGTCCACCTTTTTTGCCAGTTCTGCCCATGCCTCCCATATTGAGAGGCGGCTGAAGGTGTGGGACGGCTTGATTGACACGTGAACGCGCGAAAACACTTGCAACGTGTCGGGAGATGTGGTATACTTACTTTATATGAGTATGTAAGAAGGAGTACCGACCATGGGGAAGATCATTGCGGTATTTAATCAAAAAGGCGGCGTGGGCAAAACCACCACGGCGGTGAATCTGGCGGCGGCGATCGCGGCGGCAGGCAAAGCCTGCTTGCTTGTGGATCTCGATCCGCAGGGCAACGCCACCAGCGGCGTGGGTGTGGATAAGCGGCAGGCAACCTCCTCCACCTATGAACTGCTGATCGGCGAAGTGGCACCGTCGGATGCGGTGGTGCAAACGGCGTATGCCAATTTGTCGGTCATTCCGTGTTCCACGCGTTTGGCCGGTGCGGAAATTGAACTGGTGGATGCCACGCGCCGCGAAAATCGCTTGAAAGCGGCGTTGGCGGCGGTGCGCGATGCCTACGATTTCATTCTGATCGATTGTCCCCCTTCGCTCGGTTTGCTCAGTTTGAACGCGCTGTGCGCGGCGGATACCTTTATGGTGCCATTGCAGTGCGAATATTACGCGCTGGACGGTATGTCCCAGTTGATGGCGACGGTGCGGTCGGTGAAACGGCTGTACAACCCGGCACTCGACTTGGAGGGCGTGGTGCTCACCATGTACGACGGGCGGTTGAACCTCACCCAGCAGGTGGTGGCGGAAGTCAAAAAGTTCTTCCCTCGCAAGGTGTTCGGCACCCCCATTCCGCGCAGCGTGCGGTTATCGGAAGCGCCGAGTTACGGTCAGCCGATCAACCATTACGATCGCAACTCCAAAGGCGCGAAAGCCTATGCGGCGTTGGCGGAGGAATTGATTAAGAACAACAAAGGAGGCGCGTTCTGATGGCGGCAAAAAAAGGCGGGCTCGGCAAAGGCTTGGATGCATTGTTTTTGGAAAACAGTGCGGAGGAGCAGGGCAAAGTCGTGACGTTGCGCCTGAGTGAGATCGTTCCCAACCGCGCCCAGCCGCGCAAACAGTTCGATGAGAATGCGCTGGCAGAACTGGCGGAATCCATTGCCCAGCACGGCGTGATCCAACCGTTGCTCGTGCGTCCGCTCGCAGACGGCACCTATCAGTTGGTGGCAGGTGAACGCCGTTGGCGTGCTTCGCGAAAGGCGGGGCTGACCGAAGTGCCGGTTACCGTGCGCGATATGTCCGATAAAGAGGCGGCACAGCTCGCCTTGATCGAAAACCTGCAACGCGAGGACTTGAACCCGATGGAAGAGGCGAATGGGTACCGCACCTTGATGGAAACCTACGCCCTCACGCAGGAGGAAACCGCACGCGTGGTGAACAAATCGCGCCCGGCGGTGGCAAATGCCCTGCGCCTTCTAAATCTGCCCATCTCGGTGGCAGGTTTGGTGGAAAGCGGCACGCTCTCGGCCGGTGCGGCACGCACCGTGCTGGCATTTGAAACCGAAGCGGAGCAGTTGGCGGCGGCAGAGGAAGCGGTGGCAAAAGGTCTTTCGGTGCGCGACTTGGAACGTATGGCCAAGAACGCGAAAAAGGAAAAGAAAGAGCCCACCGTGACGGCATTTGCAAAAAACAGTTTTTACAGCGAAGTGGAACTGGCGCTGACCGAACATCTCGGCCGCCGTGTGCAGGTGGTGGAGGGCAAAAAAGGCGGTATTCTCCAGTTGGAGTTTTACAGCGAGGAAGATCTGAAGGATCTTGCCAACCGCTTGGTGCCCACCGAGGAATAAACAAACCCCTACGGGCGGAAGGTTTCTTCCGCCCGTATATTGCAGGGGCAGGTTTTTGCAAATTAATACAAATTGTATATACAAAACAAATTATTACAGAAAAGAGGGTGTAAAATGGCGATGAACAACGAATACACCTATGCGTGGCCGTTGACCGTGCCGACCTATGATACAGCGGCAAACGGCTTGTTGCGGCTGTCCGCTTTGTTGCGTTGGCAGCAGGAAGTGGGCGAGCGGCAAACCAAACTGTACGGCTTGGATTGGGACGCGCTCGCGGCACAAGGATATGCGTTTGTGTTGGCGCGCGGATGCGGCGAGGTGTATCGCCTGCCGCGCCACGGCGAGCAGGTGACGGTGCAAACGTGGAGCGATCATATTCAGGGGGTACAATTTTTCCGTGGGTATCGCTTGGTGTCCGAATCAGGAGAAACCCTTACCGAAAGTATGGCGAGTTTTGCGTTGGTGGATATTCGCACCCATCGGTTGTGCCGCCCATCGGCGGTGGATATGAGCGCCCTGCCCACGGCGGTGCAGGAAACGGGTTGTCCCCTGCCGCCGGCGATCAAGGAGTTGCCGCCGATGAAAGCGGTGGGCGAATGGACGGTGCGCCACTCGTCGGTGGATTTCAACCGCCATTTGAACAACACGGTGTATGCCGACCTGCTGTGGGATTTCCTGCCCACGGCGGTGCAGGAGAACACGCCGCGCCGCTACGCGTTGCAATACATCACCGAAGCGCGCGAAGGGGATACCCTCACCCTGTTTTACGGTGCCGAGGGGGACACCCATTACGTGGAAGCGCGGGTGGGGGACACCCGTTGTTTTGTAGGGAGAATTGGGGTGTAAGGTGGAACAGGAAACAAGCATGGCGGTCGCCTTTGCCGCCGCCGCGGCGCGCATGGCAAGCAGTGGGATAGGCACGTTGTCGGAACGCACGTTGCACGGCACGCTGAAATATTGGTTGCAACCGAACGAGGCGTTTCACGAAGTGGCGGTGGAAGGTTGTGTGGCGGACATTTTCGATGGCGAAACCGTCACCGAAGTGCAAACGGTGGGATTGTATCCGCTGAAAAAGAAACTCGCCACCCTGCTCGCACACTATCCCGTGACGGTGGTGGTGCCGATTCCCCATCGCAAGTGGGTTGCATGGATCGATCCCGAAACGGGGGAACGCGGTGAACTGCACCGTTCCCCCAAAACGGGCAAACCGTGGGATGCATTGCCCGAACTGTTTTGGATCACGGAATTCTGGCAAGAGGAGACCGCCCATCCCCTCACGGTGACACTCTTATTTGTGGATCTGGAAGAGTACCGCCTGCAAGACGGGTGGGGGAGTGACGGCAAGCGCGGTGCCCATCGTGCGGATCGCCGACCGCTGGAAGTGACGGGCGCGATCACGTTGCGCGGCTTTGCGGACGTGAGCGCGTTGTTGCCGTCTCTGCCGGAAGAATTCACCGCCGCCACCTTGCAAAAAGCGTTGGGGCGGCGTGGGCGCACGCTGTGGCGCGCCACCCGTTTTTTGGAAGAGAGCGGCGCCATTGCGCGTTGCCGCAAAGAGGGGCGCACAATTATATATAAGGAAAAGGGTGCTTTCGACTGAAAGCACCCTTGAGCGTGTCAAAAAACTTCTTGTGAACTAAAAAGACGGAGGGAGGGTGTGTGTGAGAGGGAACCGTCAGGGTTTCCTCTCGCGTCGAGTGGGCGAAAGCCCACGGATAAACCCGCCCGCAGGCGGCAGACAGAGAAAAAGTCCGGTGCAGCCGGACTTTTTTGATAGTCTGAAGGGTGCTTTCGACTGAAAGCACCCTTCTTTTTTACAGTATTCAGAATGATGTATATGCGAATGACGTTTCACCGACGTTCTATATGTAAATGTGATGGGGTCCTGTGTTGCCCACCGTTGCATCGCTTTGACATCCTGTGTGCCGAAGAGGGCGAGATTGCGTTTCCTTTTCGTGATCCGTATTTCGCAGAGCATTTACTCTCGAGATCCACTCATCGGGGGTTGATCACGTGTGTGCGCGTATCGCCAGAGGTGCCGTCGGTCAAACGGGTGTGTACTCAATACACGGGAGTCAAATCCTTTCGTTCATTACGTTCACGTTGGGTGGCCATTGCAGACAGAAGTTACGTTACACCCGGAACACGGGACTCATTCCTTTCGTGAAATCACGCTTACGTTGGATGTCCTTTGCTCACAAGTTTGCGTTACACCCGAATCACGGGACTCATTCCTTTCCGATCTGGTCACAGGGTAATGTAGGTTTACGTATGAAAGGATCGCTGCCTCAAACCGATCTTTTATGTTATTTCTGTTTGAGGTACAGCCCGACGACGGGCTGTATGGTTTCTTCACTCTTCATCGGACTCACCTCTTTCTCGTTGTAGGGACCGGCGTCCTCGACGGTCCGCAGAAAAATAAAAGATGCATAAGCCTCGGTTGTGGATTCGGCTTATGCATCGACACTGTAAGTTTTAAGTGGGAACCTAACCTTTTCCGGAGGGAGCGCCCGTCTGTACGATGCAAAGCCAAACGACGTTACGATCTTCATCGGTGCCTCACTCCTCTCTCTTTTCTTGACTACAGTATAGCAGACGGTATCCGAAAAGTCAATAGTTTTCTACTAACTTTTTCATATTTGGCAAGATTGCACAAAAGAGAGCCGAAACCTTTGGGTTTCGACTCTCTATACATTATAATAGGATACCACCGTCGGCAATGCCGTCGTATCAATACAGCAACCGCAGGATCTCCTCGTCCGAAAGGGCGGAGAGGGACAATCCGTCGGCATGCACCACCGCATCCGCAAGGGATTGCTTTTGCCGTTGCAGATCGGTGATGCGCTCTTCCACCGTGCTTTCGGCAATCAGTTTGTACACCTGCACGGGGCGTTGTTGTCCGATGCGGTGGGCGCGGTCGGCCGCCTGATTTTGGGCGGCAACGTTCCACCACGGGTCGTAATGGATCACCACGTCGGCGGCGGTGAGATTGAGCCCCGTGCCGCCTGCTTTCAGCGAAATCAGAAACACGGGTGCGCCTTGCTCGCTGTTAAACGCCGACACCATGGCGGCGCGCTTTTCACGCGGTGTTGCGCCTTGCAGGGTGTAAAACGGGATCTGCTCGGCCGAAAGCCGCGTTTCCAAAATGGCAAGCATGGAGGTAAACTGCGAAAACACGAGCACCCGATGTCCCGTTTCCACCGCTTCGCGCACCAGTTCCACACAGCGAGTAAGCTTGGCACTTTCGCCGCGATAATTCTCATAGCACAGCGAGGGATCACAACAAATCTGCCGCAAACGGGTGAGCATGGTGAGCGCCTGCAAACGGGAGGGGGTATCTTTTTGTATTAACTCCTCACGCATGGCAAGCGCCGCCGCGGCATAGGTTTTGCGTTGCACCTCGCCCAGCGGAATACGGCACACCGTTTCGGTTTTGGGCGGCAGTTCCTCCAGCACGTCCCGTTTCAGGCGGCGCAACAAAAACGGTGCGCACAAACGGGAAAGTGCCGCCAGCGCTTCGCGGTCGCCGTCGCGCACGGCAGGCAGTTCAAAGTGCTCGCGAAACCGCGGATAGGAGAACAAAAAGCCGGGCATCAGGAAATCAAAAATACTCCACAATTCGCTCAAACGGTTTTCAATCGGCGTGCCGGTCAGCGCAAACCGTTGGGCGGCAGACAGACGTTTCACCGCACGTGCATTTTGGGTGGCGTGATTTTTGATGTATTGCGCCTCGTCCAACACCACGTAGTGAAATCTCTGTGCGGCATAGGATTCCACGTCGCGTTTCAGAAGGTCATAGGAGGTTACCAAAACCTCCCCCTCATTGATGCTTTGCAATATGGCGGCACGGGTTGCGCTGTCGCCCACCACGGTGCGCACGGTGAGCGAGGGGGCGAAATGCTGCAACTCGCTTTCCCAGTTGAGCACCAGCGAAGCAGGACAAACCACCAAGGACGGTGCGGTGATGCCGCGTGAAGCGGCATCCAAAAACAGGGCGATCATCTGCACCGTTTTGCCAAGCCCCATATCGTCTGCCAAAATGCCGCCGAACCCACATTCCTCCATGGTGCGCAACCAACGGAATCCTACACGCTGGTATCCGCGCAGGGTGCCGTTCAAGGTGGTGGGCAGGGTGTATTCGCTGTTTTCCACCGCCTTAATGGCGCGCAACAGCGCACGTGCCGCTTCGTCACGGGTGTATCCGAGTGCAGGGGCATCTTTCAGCACACGATCCACAAACGGCGCGCGGAAGGCAGGGACTTGTACGTGTCCGCTTGCCAAACGGCGATCCGAAACACCCAGTCCGTTGCTCAACCGTGCAATCCCCAGCAGAGCCGGATCGTCCAGCGACACAAAGTCGCCCGACCGCAAACGGTGATACCGCCGTCTGGCGCGATAGGATGTGAGCAAGGCGGCCAGTTCTTCGGGGTCGAGATCCTTAAGGTCCAGATCCAGTTCCAGCAATCCGGCATTCAGCCGCACCCCCACCGCCATGGAGGGAGGTGCGACCACCCGAGCGGTGCGAAAACGGTCGCTCATAAACACGGTGGCACAGCCGCCCAACGTGGCAATGCCGTCGCTCAACAAGGCGAACAGGGTGTCGTCGTTCTCCTCACTCCAAAACAAGCCGTCTTCCCGTCTGCTGCCGAACACACCCTGCACCGTGGCGAGAATGCGCCACTCCGCCAAGGGGTCACGCACCCCGTCGGCAGGGGTTTCGCGGTTGTCGGCAGGGAACAGGCGGTCGCCGTAACAAAATTCCACCCGTGCGGTGATCTGCCCCTCCGCGCGGTCAAGATACACCTGCGCCTCCAACGGATGCGGACGGCGTTCTTCCAACAACGCAACCGCACCCTTGAAGGGCAACACACGGGACAAGGTGGGCCACACCCGTCCGCAAAATTCCGTGAGAGCGGTGTCGGAGAGGGTGAGGGTGCCGCCCGACTGCACCATCGCCGCCAAAAACGGGCGCACCGCCGCCGTGTAGTCGGGGGACGTCGCGTACACCGTGTTCTCAAAGAACAGATACATCGTCTGTTCGCCGCGCGCCATCACAAAGGGAGGGGTGGAGAGCACCGCGCCGTCCGCGGCGGATTCCACCGTCACGCCCAGCGGCGGATCGTGGCGCACCAACCGCGCTTCGGTGTTGCCGACCGCGACCGTCTGCCCTTCATACAGCGTGAAAAAGCGATCCAGTGCGGTGGGCGAGAGGGTCAACCGCCGTTTGGCGCGTGTGTCTGCGGCGGCGCACACCAACGTGAGCAACGGACGGCTGGTTTCGCAAAACGCTCCGGGATGATGGGTCAAGGTGAGATGCGCACCGTAAGTGGCTTGCTCACGGTTCGCCATCTGTGAAACAAATTTCGCAATGTCTTTCACCGCATAGGTGTGTCCGTCGGCGGTTCGCAAGGTGAGCGAAAGCGCGGATGCTGCCGCGTCGGGGAACAGGGTGGGCACCAGCGACACACCGCCGTGCATACCGGCATGCACCGCCGCTTGCGCCTCCTGCCAATACCCGTCCAACATCCGTCGCACGGGGGTGCTTTCTTCGGGGGCTACGTTTTCGGAAGCCGCGGTATTGCCCAGCATATCGCGGTAATACTTGTGGGTGAGTGCCGCCACCACGTGCTTGCACGCACCGCGTTCACGGGCGGTGCAATCGCAGTGGAAAAACACCGCATCGCCTGCCGTGTTAAACCCGATTTCCACCGCAAAGGCGGCCGCGGCGGCGCGATCGGACACCTGCGCGGTGACCACTTCGGCGCAGGTGTCCCCTGCTGTCGTGTGCAATCCGCTCACCGCACCGGCGTTATACAAGGCAATGCCGCGCAGGTAAGGTTGTTTGGTGCCTGCGAGCGCCGCAATTTTTTTCAAAGAGAACAAGCCCACGGTCTGCCACCGCCTTTCCAAAACGGAGTTCGGGTTTAATTGCTCACCCTAAGCAGAGGAGGCATATCCGGACCCGATGTTAACGGGCCGATTTTCCCCTCGGCTGTGTTAAAATGCTCGTAAATCCGCAAGCCTGCCACCGACAACAAGCCGAAAAGCATCGAAATTATGCCGTTTTAGGCGTGTTCGGATGCGTTTCCTCTGCTTAAGGTATCGTTGTATTATACCACACATTCCGAAAACTTACAAGGGGAAGGGAAAAATTTCACGCACCCCTTGACCGCAAGGGCGTTTTAGGCTATACTTTATAATAAGTATAATTATACGCAGTGAAAAATGGAGAGAACAACTTGAAGATCGGAAACATAGAACTGGATGCCCACGCGGCGTTGGCGCCCATGGCGGGGGTGGCGGACCGTGCGTTTCGCCGCTTGTGTCGCGGTTACGGTGCGGCATTCACCGTGAGCGAAATGGTGAGCAGTAAAGGGTTGAGTTACGGCGATCGCAAGAGCGGTGAGTTGATGGTGTTGGACGATGAAGAGCGCCCTTCGGCGGTGCAACTGTTCGGCAACGAGCCCGACACCATGGCGCGCGCGGCCGAGCTCGCGATGGCGGCGAACCCCGACTGGCTGGACATCAACATGGGATGCCCTGCCCCGAAAATTGCCGGCAATGGCAGCGGTAGCGCGCTGCTGCGTGATCCCGACCTGTGCGGTCGCCTGGTGGCGGCGGCGGTGTCGGCGGTGGACGTGCCGGTGACGGCGAAGATTCGGCTGGGATACAGCACCGATGAGAAAAATGCGGTGCAGGTGGCGCAGGCGTGCGAAGCGGCCGGTGCGGCGGCGATCACGGTGCACGGGCGCACGCGTGACCAGATGTATGCACCGCCGGTGGACATAGACGGCATCCGCGCGGTGAAAGCGGCGGTGCACATTCCCGTGATCGCCAACGGCGACGTGACCGATGCCTTGTCGGCGGCACGTATGTTGGAAGCAACCAACTGCGATCTGTTGATGGTGGGGCGCGGTGCGCTGGGTGCGCCGTGGGTGTTTCAGGAGATCGAAGCGTATTTGAACGACGGGCGGTATCTTCCGCCCCCACCCATCGCGGTGCGTATGAACGTGCTGTATCGCCAGATCGCCATGGCGGCGGAATGGAAAGGCGAACGGGTGGCGTTGCGTGAAGCGCGCAAACACACGGCATGGTACTTAAAAGGATGGCGCGGTGCGGCCGCTTGGCGAGCCGAAGCCTCGTCGCTCAACACGCTGGACGATCTGGCGGCGTTGTGCGAACGGGTGATCCGCGCGAACGAGAAAGGGGATATATACGATGAATGAAAAGAAACCGTTTCGTTTGAAAGGGCTTGTCAGCAAACGGTGGTGGTCGGTACTGCTGTTGGCGCTGGCGATCGTGGTGGTCTTTCGCTTAATCAGCGCGCCGTCGTTGATATTGCATTATATCGGACGGGTGTTTGACATTTTGTCCCCCTTCTTCGGCGGTTTGATCCTCGCGTTTTTACTGTATCGCCCGTGCGACGGGATCGAACGGCTGATTCGCAAAAGCAAGCAACCGTTTTGGCAAAAAACGGCACGCGTGTGGGCGCTCGTCGCGGTGTATCTCTTGTTCCTCGGCGTGATTGCCTTGATCGTGACGGTGATTTTGCCGGCGTTGATCGAAGCCATCAAAGAATTGATCAACAATCTGCCGACGTATTATGCCACCATCGTCTCCTTTGTGCAGGAGAACATCGGGGAAGGCGGCGCGCTCGAATCGGTCAACGTGGCAGAGATCCTCGAAGGGGTGTATTCCTCTCTGCTCAGTTACCTCACGGTGGAAAACGTGATCGGGTACCTGTCAAACATCATCAGCATCACGGGTTCGATCATCAACGTGCTGTTGTCCTTCATCATTTCCATCTATATGCTGGCCGGACGTGATTCGCTGCTTGCGAGCGGTCGCCGCATCGGGGAAGCGTTTTTGCCCGAACGGGCGGTGAGTCTAACCTCGCACTACACCCACAAAGCGAGCGACATCTTCACTCGTTACATTTACAGTATGATGGTGGATGCGCTGTGCGTGTGCGTGCTGTTGATTCCCGGCATGTACATTTCCCGTATTCCGTATCCGCTGGCGTTCGCCATCTTCGTGGGTCTTGCCAACATCGTGCCGTATTTCGGTGCGATCATCAGTGGCGTGCTCACGGTGCTGATCTTGCTTCTCAACGGCGAGCTCGGCATGGCGGTGTTCCTTGCCATCTATATCTTGGCGGTACAGCAGGTGGACAGCAACCTGTTGCAACCGCGTATTTTCGGGCAGTCGGTCGGTATCCGTCCCATCTACGTGCTGTTTGCAGTCACGGTGGGCGGCGGCATCGCCGGGTTCGGCGGCGTTTTGTTGGGCGTGCCCGTGGTGGCGGTGCTGAAAATGCTGGTCACGGATTGGGTTATTCACCGTGAACGAATCCACCGCGAACGAGAAGAACAAGAAAACAACGAAATGGATGAGGGAGAGGAAACCGTATAAAAAACGTGTGTTGACCCTGTTGCTGTGCGGCACCTGCACGCCGGCGGAAAATTTGACGGCAGGCGAGCATATCATTGAAGTGCGCACCGGCGTGAGAGATGTGCACGGCAACAACGAAGTGGATTCCACCGATGCCTGTTTGATCCTGCAAAAAGCGGTGGGTAAGATCCAAAACTTCCGTGTTGAGGAATAAAAACCCTGCTTTTCAGCGTTAAAAACAGAAAAAACCGAACAAATTTGTAAATTTTTATTGAAATATCTTTAAAACTGTGCTACACTAAAGTGGAGACAAGGTGTATACCACCTTATCGAATATACATACGGAGGGATTCAGTATGACAGAGTATCAAAACGAACAAGTCGTGAACGAAGCTGCTCCCGCGGCAGAGCCGTTCGCAACCGCCTATGAAGCACCTGCGGCTCCCGAAGAGAAGAGCAACAAGATGCTCCCGGTGATCATCATTGCGGCCATTGCCGTGGTGGCGATCATCCTCGGCATTCTTCTGCTCGGTTCGGGCGGCGGCAAATTCATCACCCGTGATCAGGGCTTTGTGAAGGGCCCGGAAGGCAACATCTACCTGAACGGCAAGAAGGTTGCACAGCTCGATTATGAAGACGTGTACCTCTACAACGCCTACGACGGCAAGTCGGCTCTGGCCGAGTGCATGGGCGAAGGCGACAGCGGCTACACCCTGTTCGTCGTGACCAAGAAGGGCGCGACCGAGATTGCATCGGACATCGATGTGGTGACCTACAGCCAGAACAGAGAGTACGTTGTGTATCGTGACAACACCGACAACGGTGAGAACCGCACCTACACCTGGTACAACGTGGCGAACAAGAAGTCCGAGACCATCGGTGAAGATCTGGCCGCGGTGAAACTCTCGCCCGACGGCAAGACGGTGGCGTATGCCGAAATGGAAGAGAAGGACGATGGCATCGAATACACCACCTTCGTGAAGAAGTTCGGTGGCAAGGCGACCGAGATCGAGCTGAAGAACGCGACTCCGGCGTTGGTTTCCGACGGCGCGAAGTTCCTCTATCTCGACAAGGCGACCGAAAACGGTTCGGACCTGTATCGCAGTGTCAACAAGAAAGAGCCCCAAAAAGTGTGCGGTGATGCGGACCTCGAAAACTACAACGACGATCACACCGAAGTGATCTACAGCGATGACAAGGGCAACTACTATTGGGCCGACGGCAAGAAGGAAGGCGTGAAGATCGCGAAGGAACTCGGCGATCTCATCACCCCCAACGGCGTGATCGACTATACGACCTTCAAGGGTCAGGTGTACAGCTACGGCGATAACAACATCGGCTACTTCGACGGTAAAGAGATGTTCAAGATCGCTTCGAAGGTGGGCAACGCCGCCATCGCGAAGGACGGCAAGACCATGTACTTCACCAAGTTCAACGACGACGGCGCGTGCGAACTTTACTATGTGAAGAACGCGACCGCGAAGAAGTATGAGCCTGTCAAGGTCGTGGAAGACATTCGTTCGAGCGTGACGATCACTCCCGACGGCAAGAAGGCGTACGTTCTGACCGAGGACAACGAACTGATCGTTTGCTCCGGCAAGAAGAAGGGCGACAAGATCGCTGACGACGTGGCAGGCATCTCTGCGATGAACGCGAAGGGCATCTGCTACTTCACGGATGTGGACGGTGTTCTCTATGCCACCAAGGGCAAGGATAAGGTGAAGCTGGCGGACGACATCAACGCGGAAGACAGCGGTGTTGTGGGCCGTTACGGTAACTACTTCTACTACAAGGTGGAAGGCGACCTCTACTTCGCAACCGGCACCAAGGCGGAAAAAGTGAAGTAAGACGATCCCTAAAACAACAAAAGAGCAGGTGGCAACACCTGCTCTTTTTCTTGTGTGAGAGCACCCCAAGGTGGGGGCTCTGTTAATTCGCAGTCGTCGGGAGACCGACGGTCGTGCCAATGGATATACAGATCCTTTTTGCCCGGCACCTTGAACACACGAGAGATCTGGCTGTGGAAGGAGGTGTGTCTCTCCTTAT
>JAZONO010000068.1:0-7961 GCA_045654545.1 Acutalibacteraceae bacterium | reverse complement strand
GGACGTTCGCCTTACGGCGAAGTCCGTGTAACGTTTTTCTTACCGCCTTAAACAGGCGGTATTTTGCTTTGCAAAACCGAAAAAGTTACGGGGTGGCGAAATCCCCATTCGCAACACCCCTAGGGTGGCTTCTTTTTATATACCGTACATCAGCCACAGATACGCATAGGCAGGGATGATGGCGGCCAAGGTGAAGGGAATGCCGATCTTGAAGAAATCGCCGTTCTTCACGGTGTAGCCTTCGCGGCGCAGAATACCGATGCCCGTGATGTTGGCGGAAGCGCCGATGGGGGTACAGTTGCCGCCCAATGTCGCACCCGACAGCAAGCCGAAATACAGCACCGTGGGGTCGATATGTAAGGCGGTGGCCAATCCGCCGATAACGGGGATCATGGTGGCGACGTAGGGGATGTTATCGATGAACGCCGAAATCAGCACCGATGCCCACACAATGACGGTGTACAGGAGGAATACGTTGCCGCCGCCGGCTTGCGCCAACAGGTTTGCCGCCGCATCAATCACCCCTTGCTCGGTGATGCCGCCGATCATCAAAAACAAACCGAACAGCAATCCGATGGTTTCAAAGTCGATCTCCTTAAGGGGGGAGGTTATGGCAGAAACAGTCTTTTTCTTGGTGAGATTATATACAAGACCGATTACCAGCAATCCGCAACAGATCAAGCCGTTGGTGATGTCGGGTTTGTTGGGAATGAAAGATGCCGCGATCAACAGCACGACGGTGCCGAGCAACAAAAGCGACGGGACGTAATCGGTCACCTTGGTGCGCGCGCCCGACGGGGGGATGGGCGCTTTCTCTTTGCGGAAGAGGAAGAGCAGAATGATGGCGGAGAGCACCGCGCCGAGTTCCACCGCGAAGAACATACCGGGACGCCCTTTGTACCGGAAGAAATCCATGAAACTCATATCCAACGCCGAGCCGAGCATGATGGCGGTGGTATCGCCCACCAGCGTGGCCGCTCCTTGCAGGTTGGAGGACACCGCGATAGCAATGATGAACGGCACGGGGTTGGTTTTGAGCTTGCGGCAAATTTCCAACGCCACGGGGGCGATCATCAGCACCGTCGCCACGTTATCCACAAATGCGGAAATGATGCCGGCAAACAGCGCCATAGCCACCGCTGCCCAGCGCACGTTCGGCACTTTTTCCATAATAAGATCTGCCAAAAGAGAGGGCATTCGACTTTCGATAAACAACGACACAATACCCATGGTGCCGGCGATCATCAGAAGCACGTTGAAATCGATCGCGCCCACGATCTGACCGAGCGGCAGCATACCCGTCACAATGAAGATCAAAGCACCGCCCAGAGCAACGTACGGACGGTATTTGCTGAACACCAACATCAGCACGTAGGCAAGGGCAAACACAGCAAGGGCAACATACATCACAACAAAACTCCTTTATGGGTCACTAATTTCTATTTATGCGCGAAACGGCGGTGTGTGCAAACAAAGACGGCAGAGTGCACTCTGCCGTCCGATGAATTCATTCTTTCGGCAACTGGGTCACCGTCAGGGTGGCGCCGTCGCTTTTGCACACCACCGTGCCGTTCATCGTACCGTAGGTTTTGCACCCCAGCACCGCCAGCGCGGCCTTGGTTTCGGTTGCCATGGGGTTTTTATCCGAGTCGCACGCCACTGCATAGGACGGCTTCACCCGTTGGAAGAAGGCGGCAGACAGTTCGGTGAAATTGCCGTGATACGGGATCTTCAAGAATTCCGCCTGCCAGTTGGTCTCGCTCGTAATGAGTTCCGCCAACCGCTCATCCTCGGCATCCCCCGTAAAGAGGAAGGTCTTGGCGCCGTGCTGTGCTTTGATGACCAACGAGAAGTTGTTATCCTGCTGCACTCCCTCTGCATTGACATAAGCAGATTTGAGGGGGGAGTTTATCGTAATGTGCAGATCCTCCACCGTCAGCGTGTAGTCCTCACTGCCGGGTGCCAACGCAACGTCGGGAATCTCCAAGCTGCTCACCGAATCGAGAAACACAGCGTATTCATCGCGCACGCCGTCGTAATCGGGACGAATGACCTGCTTCACATCCGAGAAGTTGAGCAGACGGTCGGCGCCACCCACGTGGTCGCGGTCATAGTGGGTGATGATCAGGTGATCGATCACGTTGCGCCCTTTTTGGCTCAGGTAATTGATCACCTTGCCGCCGTCATCGATCTCACCGGCATCGATCACCACGGTTTTGGTGGCGGTGGTGATGACAATGGCATCGGCTTTGCCGAGCGACAGCACGGCAATTTCCACATCCCCCGTCACGGGCAGAGCGGTGATGGCAGGGGGCGGTGTTTCCTGCTTTTTGCAACCGCAAAACGGCAACATTAAACACAGCGCGCAGAGAAAGGACAAGACACGTTTCATACTCATTCTCCTTTTTTACCAGCGGTCAATGTGGTCGGCGGTGAGTGCGTGGAGTATCTTTTCGGTCACATCGCCGTATTCTTGGGATAAGGCGGCGACCAGATCTTTGGCTTTTTGGCGGTTGGTGTGCCCGTCTACGGGACAGCGCGAGGGAACCACGGGCAACTGCTCTGCCGCGGCAAAGGCGGCCACGTCGCGCTCGTTCATAAAGATCAGCGGACGGATCAGCCGCAACCCACGGCGATCCAGTTCGGTCACGGGGGAAAAGCAGGAAAAACGACTGCCCGTGAGCAGATTCATCAGCACCGTTTCGGCGGCATCGTCTTTGTGATGGCCGAGCGCCACCACGTTGCAATCGGCTTCCACCGCGGTGCGGTGAAGCACGCCGCGCCGCATCTTGGAACACAGCGAGCAGGGTGGTTTGTCCCCTGCCTCTTCCATCGCCGCATCTGCCAAGCGTGTGCGTTTCAAAATGTGCGGCACGTTTGCCGCCTCACACCACGCCTGCACGGCGGAAAAATCCGTTTCCACCCCACCAAAACAGGGGTCCAGCGTGATGGCGGTGAGGGAGAAGGAGACGGGGGAAAAACGGCGAAACTCCGCCAACAGCGACAGCAGTGCCAGGCTGTCCTTGCCACCCGATACGCCGACCGCCACCCGATCGCCCTCTTGCAACATGGCGTAGCGGTCCATTGCGGCGCGCATCAGTCCCAACAGGTCTTGTTTCTTTGCCATGTAGCCCCTCCTTTGTTAGGTGTGTTTTCATTATATCTGTCTTCCTGCTTGAATGCAAGAAAAACATCGTGCAAAAAATTATCCCCGATTTTTGAGCAATGCCGCGCGTTGCTTGTAGTCGGGCAAAACGGAGGTCACCGTGGCATAAAACGCGGCGCTGTGATTCATGTGGATCAGATGCGCCAGTTCGTGCACCACCACGTAATCGATTGCTTCGGGTGGATAGGTCATCACGCGGCAGGAGAAGTTGAGCGATCCTTTGGAGGAACAACTGCCAAACCGCTTTTTGGCGGCATTGATCTTCACCGCGGTGGGGGTGACCCCCATCACGGCGGCAAAATGCGCCACGCGGGAGGGAATATAGGTGGTTGCCGCTTCGCGCAAGGCGGCGAGTTCTTCCTCGCTCGGTGTCGGGCACAGAGAGGGCAGGGCGGCGGTGCGCCGCGCGATCCACTCTTCACGTGCGGCAATTTCCCGTTCGATCATCGCGCGCGGCACCCATCGCGGTGCACGCACCCACAACGCGCCGTCGGGGCGGATTTCCAGCACGACGGTTTTTCGCTTGGAACGTATCAATCGGTAGTTACGCACAACCTCACCTCCCATCGTATACATATTACCATAAATCCCCATAAAAGGAAAGAGGAAACCTTGACAAATTCACCTGTAAAGTGTATCATTATTGTGTAGGATTATTTCCTGCGGTCAGTTCGAAACCATCCTGACCATAAACAAAACTACGGGAGGAAAATTCAATATGGAACAAAAAGGACGCCGCTCGTTGCGGTTTTTAACCGAAGCAGGGGTGATTGGCGGTATGTATGCCGCGCTGTGCCTGTTGCTGGCACCTATCAGTTACGGTGCGTTGCAGGTGCGCGTGGCAGAAATGCTCACCGTTTTGCCCGTGTTCACCGCGGCGGCAATTCCCGGCCTCACGGTAGGTTGCTTGCTTGCCAATCTGTTGGCAGGCGGTGCGGTCGGCGCATGGGATTGGCTGTTCGGCACACTCACCACCCTGGTGGCGGCGTGGATGTCCCGTGCGTTGCGCCACGTTACCGTGCGCGGCTTGCCGTGGCTTGCCACCCTGCCGCCCATCCTGTTGAATGCGGTGGTGATCGGGGCGGAAATTGCGCTGATGGGAGGGCAACCCACCCTGTTTTGGCTGTATGCCGCGCAGATCGCGGCAGGGCAAACGGTGGCGTGCCTTGGCGGCGGCTTGCTGTTGGCCGCCATGTTGAACCGTGTACACACGAAAATCAAATAAGGGGGTACCTTTATGAAACTTATTATGGCCATTGTGAACAGGGACGACGCCGGTCGCGTGGCGGATGCCGTGATGGATGCCGGCTTCTTTGCCACCAAATTGGCAACGACCGGTGGGTTCCTGAAGGCAGGAAACACCACCTTCCTCATCGGTACGGAAGAGGAAAAGGTGGACGAAGTGATCGAACTGGTGGGCAAGCACTCCAAGCGTCGCACCCAGTTGGTGTCCGCTTCGGCGTACAATTCGATGCACGCATCGGCATTCCCCGTGGAAGTCACGGTGGGCGGTGCCACCATCTTTGTGATGGATGTCGAGCGGTTTGAAAAGCTGTAATGCGTTTTTTTGATTTTCTCGGGAACGCGGATGCAAAAGCGCAACTCTCGTCCTACACGGCGCGAGGGCAGTTTCCGCATGCGTTGCTGATCGAAGGCCCGTTAGGCAGTGGGCGGCGCACCTTGGCGCGCTTGCTGGCGGCGGCCGCCGTGTGTGAGAGTGGGGAGGAACGCCCGTGCGGCGTGTGCCCTGCCTGCCACAAGGCGATGGGCGGCGGTCATCCCGATATTGAGGAGATCGGCGGCGACGGCACAGCCCGTTCGTTTCATATCGATGCGGTGCGTGATCTCAGAGAACGCGCCTACGTTCTGCCCAACGAAGCACCGCGCCGCGTGATGATCCTCTGCGGTGCGGACGGCATGACCAACCAGGCGCAAAACGCGTTGTTGAAAATTCTGGAAGAGCCGCCACCGCGCCTGCTTTTTATGCTGACGGCGGAAAACCGTTCGCTGTTGCTCCCCACGGTGCAATCGCGCACCGTGACGGTGTCGTTGCACGGCGTGTCGGAAGGGGAAGCTCTTCCGTGGCTGAAAAGCCGTTTGCCCTCGGCAGGGGACGACGAGTTGAAGCAAGCACTCGCGCTGTATGACGGCTGTCTCGGCCGTGTGCTCGGCGCGATGGAAGGGGACGGTCTTGCCAAGGTGCAGGCGCTTGCCGCCGACATCGCACTGGCGATTCCTGCGCCGCGTGAATGGACACTCACGGCGGCGATCGCACCGCTGGATCAAAAGGACAAAACGCTGACCGACGACGTGTTGGCGGCATTGGTACTGCTGTTCCGCGATGCGTTGGCGGTGGCACAAGGGGTGCACACCCGTCCCGTTTCGGCGGCGGCAACCACCCTTTCGGGCCAACTGCCCCCTGCGCGGTTGGCGGCGCTGGTGGAAGCGGTGCGCGCATTGCAACACACCCGTCGGCGCAACATCAACCACACGCTGTTGCTCACCTTGATGAGCGCAAAACTGCGTGCGGCGGCAGGACGCGATTGATTACAGATTGGAAGGAATTAAGAGTATGACACAAATTGTAGGGGTACGTTTTCGCGATGCAGGCAAGACGTACTATTTTGAGCCGGCAGGGCACACCTTGTCGGTGGGCGATTTGGTGGTGGTGGAAACCGCGCGCGGCTTGGAATGCGGCACGGTGGCGATCCCCAATCGCAACGTTGCGGACGAAACGGTCGCCCAACCGCTCAAAGCGGTGGTGCGCCTTGCGAACGACGAAGATAAAAAGCAACTGAAAGTTAACGAGGAACGTCGCCGCCACGCGATGCAACTGTGCCGCGAGCGGATCGAAGCGCACAAGCTGGAGATGAATCTGGTGGATGCGGAATATTCGTTTGACAACACCAAACTGCTGTTTTATTTTACCGCCGAAGGGCGCGTGGATTTCCGCGAATTGGTGAAGGATCTGGCATCCGTGTTCCATCTGCGCATTGAACTGCGCCAGATCGGTGTGCGCGTCGAAGCCAAGATGTTGGGCGGACTCGGCATTTGCGGTCGCCCGTTTTGCTGTTCGGAATTTCTGCCGGAATTTGTGCCGGTATCCATTAAAATGGCGAAGGAACAGGGCCTGTCTTTGAACCCCACCAAAATTTCGGGTACCTGCGGTCGCTTGATGTGTTGCTTGAAATACGAGCAAAACGCCTATGAATCGCTGTGGCGCTCCACCCCGAAAAACGGGTCGGCCGTCATCACCGAAGAGGGGCGCGGTGTGGTGTGCGAAGTGAGTTTGCTCACGGGCATGCTCAAAGTGCGGTTGGATAAAGCCCCCGATTCGCCCCCCATCAGCGTGCCGGTCTCCGCAGTGAAAACGGTGCGTGCAGGTGGCAAACCGCAGGATGAAAACAAAGACGACGAATAATTTGCAAAAAGGAGATAATACCCATGTCCGGACATTCCAAGTGGAACAACATCAAACGCAAAAAGGAAAAGACCGACGGTCAGCGCGCCAAGATCTTCACCAAGATCGGCCGTGAACTGGCGGTGGCGGTGAAAGAGGGCGGCAGTGCCGACCCGGCAGCCAACTCCAAGTTGAAGGATGCCATCGCCAAAGCGAAAGCCAACAACGTGCCAAACGAAAACATTGAGCGCGTGATCAAAAAGGCGGCAGGCGAAGGCGGCGAAAACTACGAAGCGTTGCAGTATGAGGGTTACGGTCCCAGCGGCATCGCCGTGATCGTGGAAACCTTGACCGATAACCGCAACCGCACCGCCGGTGACATCCGCCACTATTTTGACAAGTTCGGCGGCAACCTCGGTCAAAGCGGCTGTGTGTCCTTTATGTTTAACCAAAAGGGCGTGCTTGTCATCGAAGCGGAAGGTCTGGACGAAGATCAAGTGATGGAAGATGCGTTGGAAGCCGGTGCGGCGGATTTTGCCGCGGACGGCGACGTGTTTGAGATCACCACCGAACCCGACGATTTCTCTGCCGTGCGTGATGCGCTGGAAGCGAAAGGATACGCATTCGTTTCGGCGGAAGTGGAAATGGTGCCGGACGTGTACACCGCCATCACCGATCCCGACTTGGTGATCAAGATGGAAAAACTGCTGGATGCGCTGGACGACAACGACGACGTGCAAAACGTCTGGCACAACTGGGATCGCCCCGAAGAAGAGGAATAAACAAAAAAGATGTGTGGCACGCCACACATCTTTTTTATGCCTGTTTCAACGCCGCTTCCAACGCTTTTGCCAACTGGTCGGGGCAGGAGGTGCCTTTGAATCCGCAACGGATCCCGCTTAAGCGGCGGATCGCCTCTTCGGCGGTCATGCCGTCCACCAAGGCGGCCACGCCCTGCGTGTTGCCGTTGCAACCGCCCTCAAACCGCACGTGGCGCACAACGCCATCCTCCAAATCAAACGAAACACTACGGCAACAAACACCCTGTGTACGATACGAAAATGCCATAGACAACCATCCTTTCCGAAACATAGAAAATTACTTTTCTCATCACAGTATAAAGGGTTCACACGGGGTATGTCAAGAGGGTAAAATAACACCTACAACGGAAAAAATAAAAAATTCAAAAAAGGACTTGACACCTCCGCCGCGGTGTGCTATACTACCATTCGCACACAAATGCGGCTTTAGCTCATCTGGTAGAGCGCCACCTTGCCAAGGTGGAGGTAGCGAGTTCGAGCCTCGTAAGCCGCTCCAAAAGAAAAACAGTCGTCCAACGGACGGCTGTTTTTCTTTTGCCGAAAGGATCGAGGCTCGAACAGGACACCGAGCGAA
>JAZONO010000067.1:0-17111 GCA_045654545.1 Acutalibacteraceae bacterium | reverse complement strand
CGGTAGGGAAACGCTGGGCAGAATTTTCAACGTATTGGGTGATCCCGTGGACAATAAGCCTGCGCCCATGGCGGCGGAGCGATGGAATATTCACCGCGCAGCTCCCGAGTACGACGAGCTGTCGACCTCGACCGAGATTTTAGAGACGGGCATCAAGGTCATCGACCTGATCTGCCCCTACTCCAAGGGCGGAAAGATCGGACTTTTCGGCGGTGCCGGCGTTGGTAAGACTGTGCTGATCATGGAGTTGATCAACAACATCGCCAAACAACACGGCGGTTTGTCGGTATTCACCGGCGTGGGCGAACGCACCCGTGAAGGTAATGACCTTTACAACGAAATGAAGCAATCGGGCGTGTTGTCCAACACGGCGTTGGTATACGGCCAGATGAACGAGCCGCCCGGGGCGCGTATGCGCGTGGGTTTGTCCGGTTTGACGATGGCGGAATATTTCCGTGACACCGAAGGACAGGACGTGCTTTTGTTCATCGACAACATCTTCCGCTTTACACAGGCCGGTTCGGAAGTGTCGGCACTGCTTGGGCGTATGCCCTCGGCGGTGGGCTATCAGCCCACGCTGGCAACCGAAATGGGTGCGTTGCAAGAGCGCATCACCTCCACCAAACGTGGTTCGATCACCTCGGTGCAGGCGGCATACGTCCCTGCGGACGACTTGACCGACCCTGCCCCTGCTACCACCTTTGCGCACTTGGATGCCACCACGGTGTTGGCGCGCAGCATTGCCTCGCAGGGCATCTATCCCGCTGTGGATCCGTTGGAATCCACCAGCCGTATTCTCTCCCCCGAAGTGGTGGGCGAAGAGCATTATCGTGTGGCACGTGAAGTGCAACGCATTTTGCAGCGTTACAAGGAATTGATGGATATTATCGCCATCATGGGTATGGACGAATTGTCCGACGACGACAAACTGTTGGTGCAACGTGCGCGTAAGATTCAGCGTTTCCTCTCTCAACCGTTTGACGTGTCGGAAAAATTCACCGGTATTCCCGGTGCGTACGTTCCGTTGTCCGAAACCATCCGCGGTTTCCGCGAAATTATCGAAGGCCTGCACGACGACCTGCCTGAATCGGCGTTCTTGTTTGTCGGCACAATCGATGAAGCGGTTGCCAAAGCGAAGAAGGTGTAACGTATGGCTACCTTTCAACTGACGGTATCCTCCCCCGACGGCAACTTGTTCGAAGGGGAAGCCGTTGCATTGATGGTGCGCGGCACGGAAGGCGATCTGGCGGTGCTGGCAGGACACATCCCGTTCATCACGGCGGTGGTGCCGAGCACTTGCCGCATCCTGCTCCCCGACGACAGTGAACGCGTGGGGCATATTGACGGCGGTCTGCTTACGGTGGATAAAGAAACCGTCACCCTGCTTTCGGGCAGCTTTCGATGGGAATAATAAATATCCCCCGGCTTTGCCGGGGGATATTTATTATTCCCCATGGTTTATCACTCATTGTTCTACCGCAATATATCGGTTATATTTATCAACCGCATCCTCTATCGCCAGTGAATAGTTTTCACTTAATTGGAGCAACACCATGACAGGGTGTGGATTTTCTTTTTCGGCATCTAACTCTTCAATTTGCGCATTTATGCTTTTAATATTATCCGAACGTTCTTTATTAGCAGCGCTATATTTCTGCTGTAATGAGGCAAGTGCACTTTGGTATGCCCCGGAGTTCAGAAGCCCCATGTTCGCGTATTGTGCACGGAGATTTCCCCATTCCACCGCATATTTTGCGGCAAGATCATCTTCCACCTTTTCCCACTCTTCCAACTCCGTTTGAAGCAAACGGATCTCATCGGTTATTTGTAGTTGATATAACGCCTTCTCGCTTTCGTAAATTTGACAAAATAGTTGTCTGTCAATTTCATCGTAATCAACTGTCGCCTCTGTCTCTTCTTCTTGTGATAAATCGGTAGTCGTAGAGACGGTTAAATTCGTAGTTGTAACCGTGGTCGTGATTGCCGTAGTAACGGTCGTAGTAGTAGCCGACGTTGTAGTTGTAGTTGTTGTGGTTGTTGTAGTAGTTGTTGCTGAAGTATTTGTGCCGGTTTTGGACGTTGCAGAAGTTGTAACGACTCTCCCGGTCGTCTCCGGTGCGGTCAATATCGTCGAACTGACAGTCATACTCCCATTTGTTGTTATGATTGCAGACGATGCGGCAGTAGGAGTTGTGCTTACTGTTTTTTCCTGCGAACCGGACCTTTCGCCTTTTCCACAAGCGGTAAAAAGTACCAAAAGACCAATCGTTATCCAAAGCATTAAAATTCTTTTCATTTCCTTTCTCCTCCAAAATAAATATGTACACTTTACAACTATTTTAAAGACAAATAGCGGTATAACGGCGCTTCGAATTCACCCGAATATGGGTTATTTTCTTTATTATAATTGAAACGAGAACAATTTGTCAACCCGTATTCGGGTAACTTGTTGCAAATTCGCCTGTATCATAGTATTAACCTGTAAACGGGTAATGCTATGGTGGAGGTGTGACTTGTGGACTATTCAGAATTATATGTAAAACGCATTCGCGATCTTTGCAAAAAGCGAGGATTTACGATCAACAAATTGGCGACTATGAGTGATGTGAAACAGTCTACGTTGGACAACATCACGCGCGGTTTAACCAAAAATCCGCGTGTAAAAACTCTGCACAAAATCGCCATAGCATTTAACATGACGTTGGCAGAGTTCCTGGATTTTGATTCTTTGAACGAGTATTCGTTTGAGGATGATGAAGACTGAAAAATGCCCCGACACGGTTTGGTAACCGTGTCGGGGCATTCCGTTTTACAAGCACTCTACCGAAAACAGGTTGGCAAGTGCTTTTTCTTCTTCGGTGCCGCCGTAATTGTATTCCAACAGATAAATATGCTCCTCCGTAAAGGTGTACAGGAAATAGCCGCTGAGCATATTGGGAAGGTGTTTTTCCACCGCAAAAGAACGGTCGTCAATGATCTTTACGCCGTCGTAAATGCTCATTTTATCCAACAGTTCCTCAATCGGCAACAGCCCGTGCGGATTCGCCTCCCGTGTGAGTGAGAAAGCGAGCGAATATCCTGCGGCGGTGAAATACACCGTTTCGGCCGTTTCTCGTGTCAACGCGAACACCGCAGGATACGAAACTCGGTAACCCTCCCCTTCGTACACCGCCGTGTCCGCGGTGAGCGGCGGCGGTGGCGGCGGCGATTGCTTTTGACAACCGACAAACAGCAAGATGCTTGCAACAAGCCAAGCACAAATGCGGCGATACACAAAAATTCCTCCTTTTAGCGGTTGCAAAACCAATGAAAATACGGTAAAATAGAAAAAAGAAACGAGGTGGTGTGTGTGCAAACGGTTTTTGTCGGTGTCAGCGGCGGTGTAGACAGCGCCGTGGCAGCCTTGCTCTTGCAACGGCAAGGATACCGCGTGGTGGGTGTCACCATGCGCTTGTTTGGTGACCAACTTCCGCGCACCGCCGGCGTCAAAGACATCGAGGATGCGCGCCGTGTGTGCGATGCACTCGGCATTGAGCACACCGTTGTGGATTTGAGCGATACCTTTCGCCGTTTGGTGGTGGATGAATTCGTGGCGGAATATCGCCGTGGGCGCACCCCCAACCCCCGCATTCTGTGCAACCGCGCCTTGAAATTCGGCGCGATGTGGGAGTTTGCCCGTAACGAAGGGGCGGATGCCATTGCCACGGGGCATTATGCCATTCGCTCGTTTGATGAGCAAAGCGGACGCTTTCAACTGCGGCGCGACACCACCCCGAAAGAACAGAGTTACGTGCTGTGGTCGCTTTCGCAAGAGCAACTCGCCGCCGCGCGATTCCCCCTTGCCGGGATGGACAAACCCACCATCCGCGGCATCGCAAAGGAAGCCGCCTTACCGGTAGCAGACAAAGGCGACAGCATGGAAATCTGCTTTGTGGAGGATAACGACCACGCCGCCTTTATTGAGCGATACACAGGTCTTGCAGCACCGCACGGACACTTTGTGGATGCCGACGGGCGCGTGTTGGGGGAACACATGGGGCTCACCCGTTACACGGTGGGGCAACGCAAGGGGCTGGGCATCGCGCTGGGACAGCCGATGTACGTCACCGCGTTGGATCCCGTTCATAACACCGTGACGTTGGGCGCAGAAGGTTCGCAAATGACCGATCATCTCACCGCCGACGGGCTGAACTTCGTTTCCATCGCCACTCCCGACGAACCCATTCGCGTGCAGGCGAAGATCCGCTATCAGGCACCGCCTGCCGATGCCACCTTAACGGTAACCGCCGGTGTGGCGCACCTCACATTCGACACACCGCAACGCGCTGTCACCCCCGGGCAATCGGTCGTGTTTTATCACGACGATCTGTTGCTCGGCGGTGGATTGATCCGCTGATATTCTCACCCCTTTCGGGCATACTGCCTGAAAGGGGTGTTTTTATGCATAAAAAGGGATTTATACCGCTGTTTGTGCTGGGCGGCTGCGGATACGTGCTGTTGGAAAAACTCTGGCGCGGACACAGCCATTGGACCATGTTTTTGCTCGGCGGAGGATGTTTTCATCTCATCGGTGCGGTGGACACCCGTTGTCGCCGCAAGCCGTGGTGGCAACGTGGTCTGCTCTGCGCACTGCTTGTCACCGCCGCCGAATTTGTGTGCGGTTGCGTGGTAAATCTACTGTGCCGCATGAAGGTGTGGGATTACCGCCGCCACCGCTTTCACCTGCTCGGGCAGGTGTGTTTGCTCTATTCGTGTTTGTGGGGACTGTTAAGCCTTGCGGTCATGCCGTTTTATCGCTTGTGCTCCGCTCGTTACAGACGGCGGCGGCACACCTCATGAAGCGGACATCCCTCACATTTCGGGGAACGTGCGGAACACGTTTCGCGCCCGAACAGCACCAAACGGTGGCAAAAATCGTTGCTTTCCTCCGGCGGCAACAGCGCGCGCAGAGCGAGTTCCACTTTGTACGGGTCTTTCGTGTCGCACAACCCCAAACGATTGGCGATGCGGATGCAATGCGTGTCTGCCACCACCACACCGGGGGTGCCGTACACGTCGCCGCAAATGAGATTCGCCGTTTTGCGCCCCACGCCCGGCAGACGGGTCATCTCCTCCACCGTATTCGGGATCACGCCGTTATACTCCGAGATCAAGGTGCGTGCCGTCATCACGATGTCCTGCGCCTTCATTTTGTAAAATCCGCAGGATCGGATGTAGGGCTCCACCTCTTCGGGAGCGGCGGCGGCAAACGCCGCCATATCGGGAAACCGCTCGAACAAGGCAGGGGTTACCATATTCACCCGTGCATCGGTGCACTGCGCCGACAGCCGCACCGCCACAAGCAGGCGAAACGGGTCGTCTGCCACCAGTGAACAGATGCTTTCGGGATAGATGTCTTTCAGCCGCCGCACCGCTTCGGCGGCGATTTGTTTTTTCGTCATACTCTCTCCTCTTTCGGTGGAGTTCGGGTTTGACTGCTCACCCTACCTATAGCATAACACAGCCGCATCGCCTTGTCAAACAGCGAATTTCAAAGAAATACTTGCACTTTTTGGATATATGTGGTATGCTGACAAAGATAGAGAGGTTAAACCGACAAATTCGAAACGGAGTTCGGATTCGACGGTTTAACCTATAAACGTAGGAGGGTTTCCCGTATGAAATGTCCTTTTTGCGGCTATACCGAAAGCAAAGTGATTGATTCGCGCCCCACCGATGAATTTGCGCGCATTCGCCGTCGTCGCGAGTGCCTGGGGTGTGCCAAACGGTTTACGACCTATGAAGTGGTGGAAAGTCTGCCCATTATCGTGGTGAAGAAGGATAGTTCCCGTGAGTCGTTCGACCGTGAAAAACTGCTCGCCGGCATGATGCGCGCCTGCGAAAAGCGCCCGGTTTCCATTCAAACGTTGGAAAAAGCAGTGGACGACATTGAGATCCAACTGCAAAACTCACTGGACCGCGAGATCGATTCCATCGAAATCGGCGAGTACGCCATGCGTGCGCTGAAAGAGATCGACGAAGTGGCATACGTACGGTTCGCTTCGGTGTATCGTCAGTTTAAGGATATTCAGAGTTTCCGTGAAGAGATCACCAAATTGCTGAACGAATAAGAACACCAAAAAAAGAGGGTGTGTCAAAAAGACACACCCTCTTTTTTTATTCTCCTTTGACGCCTTTCCAATAGGCTTCATAGGCTTGCTCATTTTTGTTGTCGCCGGGGTGATAGTACACCTTGTCTGCCAACACGTCGGGCAGATATTGCTGTTTCACCCAATGGTGAGGGAAACTGTGGGGATAGAGATAATGTTGTCCCTTTACCGCCGCATCCTCGCCGTCGAAATGCTTGTTTTGCAGTTGACGCGGAATCGGGCCTGTGCGCCCGGCTTCCACATCCGCCATCGCTTCGTTGATGGCATCGTGGGCGGAATTGGATTTGGGACTGCGGCACACCATGATCACCGCATCCGCCAGCGGCAACCGTGCTTCGGGCAATCCCACCTGCAAGGCGGTATCCACCGCCGCCTTCACGATGGGGAGAATCTGCGGATTGGCAAGCCCCACGTCCTCGGCGGCACACACCAGCAACCGACGGCAAGCGGACGGCAGATCCCCTGCCACCAACAAACGTGCCAAATAATGCAATGCCGCATTTTCGTCCGAGCCGCGCATCGACTTTTGATACGCCGAAATAATGTCGTAATGCTCGTCCCCTTCGCGGTCATACCGCATGGCACTGCGCTGGGCAAGTTGCTCGGCAGTATCCACCGTCACCACATGTGAACCGTCTGCCGCAGGCGGCGTGGACAGCACACACAGTTCCACCGCATTGAGCGCTTTGCGCACGTCACCGCCGCATTGACGGGCGATGTGGGTGACTGCCGCGTCCTCCGCTTCGATCGACACGCCCTCTTCCTCGGCCATAAACGCAAAGCCGCGGCGCACCGCCACCTTCATATCCTCCACGTCCACGGGCTTGAACTCGAACACGCTGGAACGGCTCAAGATCGCGTTGTAGACGTAAAAATACGGGTTTTCGGTGGTGGAGGCGATCAATGTGATTTGCCCGTTTTCAATGTATTCCAGCAAGGTCTGTTGCTGACGCTTGTTGAAATACTGGATCTCATCCAGATACAGCAAAATGCCGTTCATCCCGGCGATGGTATCCACCTCGCTCACCACCGCTTTGATGTCCGCGGTGGAGGCGGTGGTGCCGTTGAGTTTGTGCAACCGCATATCTGCCCGTTCGGCGATCATGCGCGCCAAGGTGGTTTTACCCACACCGGAAGGACCGTAGAAAATGAGGTTCGGAAAGCGGCCGCCATCCACAATGCGGCGCAGGGCACGCCCTTCGTCCAGAAGGTGGTGCTGACCGACCATATCCGAAAGGGTTTGCGGACGCATACGGTCCGCCAACGGCGCGTTCATACGTCCGCCTCCTCTGTCAAATCAGTACAGCGGATACTTTGCGCACAGCGCGGTCACGCCTTCGCGCACTGCATCGGCGTTGCCTTCGAAATCTTCGATGACCGCTTTGATGAAGCCGGCAATGGCATCCATATCGGCGGTGTTCAAGCCGCGCGTGGTGACCGCCGGGGTGCCCAAACGCAGACCGCTTGTCACAAACGGCGAGAGCGGCTCGTTCGGAATGGAGTTCTTGTTCGCGGTGATGAACACCTCGTCCAATCGGTGCTCCAATTCCTTGCCGGTCACGCCCGTGTCACGCAGATCCATCAGCATCAGGTGGTTATCCGTGCCGCCCGACACCAATTTCAGATCGCGGTTAATCAGCCCGTCGGCAAGCGCCTTTGCATTGTCGCAAATGCGCGCCTGATACTCTTTGAATGCATCGGTCATGGCTTCCCCAAAGCAGACCGCTTTCGCCGCGATGATGTGCATCAACGGGCCGCCCTGCGAGCCGGGGAACACCGCTTTGTCGATCGCTTTTGCGTGCTCTTCACGGCAGAGGATCAAACCGCCGCGCGGACCGCGCAAGGTCTTGTGGGTAGTGGTGGTGACCACGTCGCAGTACGGCACGGGGTTCATGTGCTTGCCTGCCGCCACCAAACCGGCGATGTGCGCCATATCCACCATCAACAAGGCACCCGAGGCATCTGCAATCTCACGGAAGATGTCGAAGCGGATCTCGCGGCAATAGGCACTGGCTCCGGCCACGATCAGCTTCGGGCGGTGTTCCATAGCCAACGCGCGCACCTTGTCGTAATCGATGCGACCGGTTTCATCGTCCACACCGTAAGGCACGAAGTTGTACAGTTTACCCGAGAAGTTGACGGGCGAGCCGTGGGTGAGGTGACCGCCGTGTGCCAAGTTCATGCCCAAAATGGTGTCGCCCGGCTGCACCAGCGCAAAATATGCCGCCTGGTTTGCCTGCGCACCCGAGTGGGGTTGCACGTTGGCGTGATCGGCACCGAACAGTTTGCAGGCACGGTCACGGGCGATATCCTCCACCACGTCCACGTCCTGGCAACCGCCGTAATACCGCTTACCCGGATAGCCTTCCGCATATTTGTTGGTCAGCACACTACCCATCGCCGCCATCACCGCCGGCGACACAATGTTTTCCGAAGCGATCAGCTCCAGATTGCGGCGCTGACGGAACAGTTCCTGCTCCATCGCGGCACCGACGACCGGATCCACGTTTTTCACAAAACCGATGGTATCCATCAAATTTTCATACATAACATTCGACTCCTTTATCCTACGATAAAAAATATTAGGATTATTATACTACATATCGCTGTCGAAAATCAATACAAAAACAAAAAATGTGCCCTTTGCACAGCAAAAGGCACGCATTTTCTTTATTTTTCGTCCGTTGTGCTTTCTTCGGTGGGGAGATCCTCCCCCGTATCCACCACCGCGCTGATGGTGACGATGCGAATACCACCCGTGTTTTGCGATTCAAAGGTGATCTGCCCATCGCACAGTGAGCACGCCGTGCGCTCCTCCCATTGGGCAGGGATCTGTGCCGGCACCGCCATTCCCGTACGCGCCGCAATGCATGCGCGTTGATGACCCGACACCACTTCCGCGTGACCGCAACCGCACGGCAGAATCACCACGGGCTTTTCTTGTGTTTTCGCCTGCATCGATTTGTAAAGACGGGGGCAGTACAGAAGGTCGTTTGCCGCCAATTTGCCGCCGGGAGAAACGAAGTGATCCCCGATCACCGTGAGTGAGCACTTGCCACTCTTCATAAAATAGCAGGTGGATTTGCTCAAAGAGATGGTGGTTTCCATCTTGCCGCGAATAATGCCCATACCGTCCGTTCCTTCCGTTGTGTTGATGCCTTCCCATTATATCCCCTTTCGCAGAAAAATGCAAGTCCTATTCTTTGGCAGAACACAACATCACACCGCCGCACAGCAACAATATTGCCGCCGAAGCGGCCGCCGACACCGCAAACGGATACACCCCCACAACGGCACTCGCGGAAATATCCACAGATACCGCCTGTGTCGGCATGGGCATCACCGTAAACAAGAGTGCCGAAAGCGCACCGCCAAGAACGGCGTGTTTGACACGTCCCAGCCAATAAAAAGCGCCCAGCGACAGGTGTTCCGACAACATCCCCCCAATTTGTGCCGACACCGATATACCGCCGAATCCCAGTGCCGCCCCGAGCAAAAACGCCAAGAGCGGTTGCGCAATACGGCAAGAGCTCAACTCCATCGTGCCGCAACTCACTTCCCACAACGCCGTGAACACAGCATTGGCGGTATTCGATCCTGTAAAGGGAAGCAGCAATACACCTTTGATTCCGGAGACGTCCATAAGCGTCAACAAAGCAGAAAACAACAGTACAAAGCCGCTCAAGGCGAGCACCGAGGCGAGCGCACGCTCGATCGCCGCAGGAAACGCGGATGAGAAGGACGTTTTACGGACAGGGGGCAACATTTTGGGAGAATACGGTTCGCGTTTGCCCGACAGGAACGCCAACAGCAAGGATGCTGACAGTTGCGCAATGTAAAGTAACACCCCTTTATACACACTGCCGAGCAGACGTCCGCCCACCGTGCCGATGATGAACGCCGGGCCGCCGTTTACACAAAAAGTGAGCAATCGCGCCGCTTCACGGCGGTCGATCTCCCCTCGATCCAACAGTTCGCGCACGGTGGCCGCCCCGGCAGGGTAACCGCCGATCATACCGATCAACAACGCCACGCCGCCGTCGGGTGAAAGCCCGAAAAGGCGGTGGGTCAACCGCCTTGTGCATCGCCCCACACGGGATGCCGTGCCGGTGCGTATGAACACCCCTGTCAACACCAGAAACGGAAACAGCGAGGGAATAATCACCTCACCGCACACCGAGAGTCCGCGGCTGACCCCTGTCGCCGCCGCGGCAGGGAAACGAAGCAACGCCACCGTCGCCAGCAGGAATACAAGCATTACGGCAACCCCTTTCAGGCGTTGTCCATCCAAAATACGTACCGTCACACAGCATCCCTCCCGTACATCATACGGTTTGTCCCCACGTAATATTCCCTCTTTTGTCGCATAGGATGAGATGAGGAGGGGTTGTATGAAACAGAAACGGCGCACACCTGCCTCCCCGATGACGCGACGGTTGGAATCGCTTTTGGAATGGCCGAGCGGTCTTTTGGGGCGTTGCACCCGTATGGAATGGGTGGATAACCGCGAAGTGCGTATGGACGGGTGTTGCGAAATTATGGAATACGAAGAAAACACCGTGTTGGTCGCGGTGGCCGGTGGGCAGGTGCGGTTTTGGGGGCAAGGGTTGCAACTGCACGGCTTGACCACCGACACACTGTTGCTGACGGGGCAGGTGCAATCGGTGGAATTCTTGGAATGAGGTGACGGCATGAACGAATACGCCTGGTGGCGGTGGCTGTGCGGCTGGGTGCGGTTTGAAACCGATGGCGATGCGGCAGGGCGCTTGCTCGCATTGGCGGCGCGAGACGGAATCGCGTTATGGAACACACAGCGCGAAGGCGACACCTTTTCCGCCTGTTGCCGTGCGGTGGACTATCCGCGGTTGCGCCCCGTGGCACGGCGCGTGGGACGACGGTTGCACGTCACCGAGCGACACGGTGCCGCATTTGTATTTCGCCGTTACCGCGCACGTCTCGGCTTGCCGCTCGGTTTGGTGGTGTTTCTGATCGTGCTTATGTTGCTGTCCGGGCGCATCTGGGCGATCGATATCCGCGGCTTGCAATACGCCAATGAAGCGCAGTTGCGTGCCTTGCTTGCCGAACACGGCGTGACGGTGGGCGCCGTCAAGCGCACGGTGGATTCCGAAGCCATCCGTTTGGATGCGCTCACACGGCTGACCGACGTATCGTGGGTGGCGGTGAATCTGGACGGATGCGTGGCCGAGGTAGAATTGCGCGAAATGAATCCGTACGAAACCCCCGACGAGCCCACCGCCCCGTCCAATTTGGTGGCAGCACGGGACGGTGTGGTGGTGGCAGTGGAGATCACGGGCGGTGCGGCCACCGTGAAAGTGGGCGATGCCGTGGCCACGGGCGGACTGTTGGCAAGCGGTGTGACGAGCAACGACACGGGCACGACCTTTCACCGTTCGTCGGGGCGTGTGATTGCCAAGACCGCGCGCACCATCGCGGTGGAGATCCCTCTGGCAGAATTGTGTGCTCTCCCCTCGGCACCCCCGGCCGAAACGCTCACCTTGCGCTTTTTCGGCTGGGAATGGCCGCTCTTTGACAACACGGTGTCTTCCGAAGGTTGTCGTGTGGAGGTATGCGACCGCACCCCCATAATCGGCGATATTGCTTTGCCGCTGGGGATGCGCTTGGAACGCTACACCCCTCTTGCGATGCAAACCCTCACACGCACCGAAGCCGAAGCCGAAGCGTTGGCGCAAACCGCCTTGCAGGAAAAGGAAACCGCCTTGCTTTCGGATGCCGCCATCCTCACACGCTCCGTCACCGCCGAAACCGTGAACGGTGTTTTTTGTATCACCGCCGAATACACCTGTCTTGAAAACATCGCGGTGGAAATTCCCTTGCGTTTTGATTGAACGATTCGCAGATTTTTTTCGTAAATTTTTGTTGAATTGTTACAATGACATGGGGGAAAATATGTGATATAATAATAGAAACTAAAGGTTTTAGGAGTATCTATGTTTGAACAGATATTAAATGTCGATCGCATGGAACAAATCGTGTCGCTGTTCGGCAGTTTCGATGAAAACGTCCGTTTGATCGAAGAACATTATCAAGTGGACGTGGTCAGTCGCGGCACCGATTTGAAGGTGACGGGCGAACCCGAAAACGTCTCCAAAGCGGTCAAGGCGATGCAAGGGTTGTTGCAACTGGTCAACCGCGGTGAACAGTTGGGCGAACAAAACGTGCGGTACGTGCTGATGTTGGTGGACGAAGGGCACGACGATTCCCTGCCGCAACTGAGTGACAGCATTTGTGTCACCGCCAAAGGACGTCCCATCAAAGCCAAAACGCTGGGACAAAAGCAGTATGTGGAGGCCATTCGCCAAAACACCGTCACCTTGGGTGTCGGTCCTGCCGGTACGGGCAAAACCTATCTCGCCGTTGCCATGGCAGTAAATGCGTTTCGTGCGAAGGAGATCAACCGCATCATCCTCACACGTCCGGCGGTGGAAGCCGGCGAAAAGCTGGGCTTTTTGCCGGGTGATCTGCAATCCAAAGTTGACCCGTACCTGCGACCGTTATACGATGCCCTGTTTGATATGCTGGGCACCGAAACCTATCAAAAATATTTGGAACGCGGCAACATCGAAATTGCGCCGCTCGCCTATATGCGCGGTCGCACGCTGGACGATTGCTTTGTGATTTTGGATGAAGCGCAAAACACCACGCCCGAACAGATGAAGATGTTTTTGACCCGTTTGGGATTTAATTCCAAAATGGTCATCACAGGCGACGTCACCCAGATCGACCTGCCCGACGGCAAAAAAAGCGGTTTGCGCGAAGTGTTGAAAGTGCTGAAAAACGTGGAGGATATTGCCATCTGCCAATTCAGCGAAAAGGACGTTGTGCGCCATCAGTTGGTACAAGCGATTGTGAAGGCTTATGAAAAATACGAACGCGATGAGCAGAAAAGGAAGGAAAAGACGTATGGAAAAAATCAGAGTCGTAATTGAAAACAAGCAAAAAGTCGTAAAGATTCCCACCGGTATCCGTATGTTGATCCGCCGTTGCTGCAATGCCGTGTTGGTTTTGGAAGGGTTTGAAGGAAACGCCGAAGTGGACGTGTCCATTGTGAGCGACGAGCAGATCCAAGCCATCAATGCGGAGCATCGCAAATTGGATATGCCCACCGATGTGCTCTCCTTCCCGTTGGGTGAAAACGGTGTGTATGACATCGATCCTGCCACGGGTGCCAAACTGCTCGGCGACATCGTTATTTCTATTGAGCACGCCAAAAAGCAGGCGAACGATTTTGGCCATTCCCTGCAACGCGAGATCGGCTATCTCACCGTGCATTCCATGCTTCACCTCTTGGGGTACGACCACGTGCAAGGCGGCTTGGAAGCGGTGAAAATGCGCGAAAAAGAAGAGGCCGTGATGGTTTCCATCGGTCTGCCGCGCGATGCCAGTTATGTGATGGAATAAGGAGAACGTGCATGAATTCTCAAACTACCCGTTCCGCCTTTGTGGCGTTGGTCGGTCGCCCCAACGTGGGCAAATCCTCTCTGCTCAACCAACTGGTCGGGCAGAAGGTAGCTATTGTTTCGGACAAACCGCAAACCACCCGTAACCGCATTATGGGCGTATTGACGCGTGACGATCTGCAACTTGTGTTTTTGGACACCCCCGGTGCACACCGTCCGCGCACCCGTTTGGGTGACTTTATGATCAAATCCATCGGTGAAGCGGTGAGCGGCGTGGATGCCGGCGTGTTGGTGGTTACCGCCGATGCCAAGGTGTCGGATACCGACCGCGACTTGCTGGCGCAATTCCGTCGCCAGCAGTTGCCCGTGATTCTGGTCATCAACAAAATCGACCTGCTCGATGACAAATCCCCCCTGCTCACCTGCATTGATATGTGGCAGAACGAATACGATTTTGAAGCTATCATCCCGGCCTCCGCTTTAACGGGGGAATCGGTGGACACGCTGGTGGAAGAACTGGGCAAGTTTGCTTTTGAAAGCCCCCACTTCTTCCCTGCCGATACCGTGAGCGACCAGCCCGAACGGGTGCTGGCTTCGGAACTTATCCGTGAACAGATGTTGCATCTGTTGCAAAAGGAGATCCCCCACGGCATTGCGGTGGTGGTGGAAAAGATGTGCGAAGACGTCACCGAAAAGGGACAAGCCATTATGGACATTGAAGCCACCATCTATTGCGAAAAGGACAGCCACAAAGGCATTGTCATCGGCAAGCGCGGCGCGATGCTCAAAGAGATCGCCTCCCGTGCACGGCGCGAAATGGAAGACCTGTTTGACATTCACGTGAACCTGCAATGCTGGGTGAAGGTGAAGGAAGACTGGCGCAACCGTCAAGGGTTGCTCGGCAGTTTCGGTTACACATTGCAATAACACACGCGAGCCGATGAGGAATCCCCCATCGGCTCACTTACTGAAAGGAGGGGCACCGTGGAGTTCCCTCAAAAATTGCAAGAATTGCGCAAGCAAAAAGGGTTTACCCAAGAAGAGATGGCCGCCGCCCTGTACGTGTCGCGCACGGCGGTATCCAAATGGGAATCGGGGCGCGGATACCCCAACATTGATTCACTCAAAGCGATTGCCGCTCTCTTTTGCGTGACGGTGGACGACCTGCTTTCGAGCGATGAGTTGCTGTGTGTGGCACAAGAGGAATCGCGTAAAACTGTGCGGCACACCCGCGACGTGGTGTTTGGTCTGTCGGACGTGTGCGCGCTGCTGTTGTTGTTCCTGCCGCTCTTTGCACAGCGAGAGGGCGCCGTGGTGAACAGCGTGTCTCTCTTGTCGCTGACCGCTGTGTCACCCTATTTACAGGGTATCTACATCGCCTTGGTGACGGTTTCGGTGATATGGGGTGTGTTGACATTGGCGTTGCAAAACGGCAACCGCGCAGCGTGGATCCCCTGCAAAACCGCAGGCTCACTTCTCATCGGTGCGGCGATGGCGGTGGTGTTTACACTCGGGTTGCACCCGTATGCCGTGGTGTTGACCTTTGCTCTCTTAATAATCAAGGCGGCGACCCTGATCAAACGAGAATGACACGAATGGTGTCACGGATGTGACGTCCCGTTTCTTGTTCCCACAGCACCCTTCCCGTATACTGTGTGTATCACACAAACGGAAAGGATGCATTATGATGAAAAACCAAACGAAACGGCGGCTTTGGACAGCCGCCGTCCTGCTTGCCCTGTTCATTTTGTGGACGGCAACGGTCGCCACGTGGGACGTGCAACCGATCGGACCGCACAACTCGGCGGTGGGATTTGCCACCCTCAACGGTGCATTTCACCAATTCACGGGGGTACACATGACGTTGTACGTCATCACCGATTGGCTGGGATTGGTACCACTCGCGATTGCCATGGGATTTGCGGTGTTGGGGTTGTTTCAATGGATCAAACGCAAGCGCCTGACGCTGGTGGACCGTGACCTCTTTGTGCTGGGCGGATTTTACATCGCCGTTATGGCGGTATTTTTGCTGTTTGAAACGGTGGTTATCAACCACCGTCCCGTGTTGATCGAAGGGGTGTTGGAAGCTTCCTACCCCTCCTCCACCACCTTGCTTGTGACCTGCGTGATTCCCACCGCGGCGATGCAGGGAAACACACGCATCCAAAACCGCTGTCTGCGGCGGTGCGTGGTTTGCGCGCTGTGTGTGTTTGCCGTCGGCATGGTGGCGGCGCGCCTGCTTTCGGGGGTGCATTGGCTCACCGACATTGTCGGCGGCAGCTTGCTCAGCGGCGGATTGGTGCTGCTGTACCGCGCCCTGTGCGACAAAGAATGACAAAGAATACCGCCGAGGAGATTCCTCGGCGGTATGTTTATATTCGAATATCCGCAGGCACGCTTTACTGCTCGCCCGATGTTCGTTGATAGGTCAACACAAGGTTTCCGTGCTCGTTTTCGCATGTTGTCAATGCAAAATGCGCCGTATCGGCATCCATGAACAGCGGTTTCGCCTCCTTATCGGCAATCACGGGGACAACCACAAGGCTGAGTTCGTCCACCGCGTCAGCGCGCCCAAACGCACCGTTCAAAATACTGCCGCCCTCCAAAAGCAGGGTTTCGCAACCGATGAGGGTCTTTAATTTGGACAAGGCGAGCGACACGTCAATGGCGGTCTTCCCTGCAAAGAGATAGGAGATGCCCTGCTCTTGCAAATAGCCGAGATAGCGCGCATCCACGTCCTCAGACAGCACTTCGATGATTTGTGCGCCGTCGTAACCGGGATCGCCGTCGGGATCGATGATTTTGTTTGAACTCCAACCGAGCGAGCCGTGGGTATCAAACGCAACGGCATAAAAGCCGCTGAGATCCTCCGCGATGAAATCGGTTTTGTGCGAAATGGGTGCATAGTGAGACAGATCGGGATACCATCCCCCCGTGAAACTACCCTCCATCGTCACACGACCGCAGATGAACCCATCCGCTTGGCGCTCGCGGTTGATGCGGTAGTAGATCGCAGTCGCTTCGGCGCACGCAGGGGCAGACAGAAAATCTCCCGTGACTTTGCCGTCCACCGAGGTCACCATGTGGCAAATAATATACGGTCGTGTTTGGTTTTGCGTATTCATTCTGTTCAGCACCCCTTTGTTTGTATCCTATTTGTATTATACAACAGTTTCTTCAATTTTTCAATCGGTATCGATGTAATGGCGAGTACAACTGTATGGTATATTTTCTTGGAATGTCAAGAAAAAGGACAGTTGCCCGAATCTCTATCCATAAACAAATAAACGGACTATGGAAAATTCCATAGTCCGTTTGAATTTTGTAAAACTGTGGTAAGAAGATTTGAGAAAGTTCTTATATCTTCTTGTAAGTTCTTATAACTTGTTATTAGTCCAAAGGCTTCATCGTTGGGAAGAGTAAAACATCACGGATTGCGGCAGAATCAGTAAGAAGCATAGTCATACGATCGATACCAAAGCCGATACCACCCGTAGGAGGCATACCAATTTCCAAAGCATTC
>JAZONO010000066.1:0-10764 GCA_045654545.1 Acutalibacteraceae bacterium | reverse complement strand
CATAAGCGAGTGCCGCGGTCGAAATTCGCCGAGCGAAAGCGAGATGCGCGAATTTCGGGTACCGCAAACGGATATTCTCTACGGCAAACTGTCACTACGAAAGGACTACCCCTCAGTCTCGCTTCGCTCGCCAGCTCCCCTCACAAGGGGAGCCAAGACACACTCTCCTAAATCCCTAACCCCAACTCCCATATCGGTGGGTGCTTTTTTGTGCCCCGTTCGCGTTTGCCGAATGTCCCCGTAACTTTTTCGGTTTTGCGAAGCAAAATGTCGCCTGTTTAAGGCGGCAAGAAAAACGTTACACGGACTTCGCCGTAGGCGAATGTCCCGTTTGGGCATATAATGGAATGGGTCTCCTTTTTTTAGTTTTCGGAAAGAAGGTGGAACGAGTGAACAAAAAGGAAACCACAATTTTGGCGGTCGGGTCGGTCACTAACGCCATGCGCGGACGTGACCTGCTCGCGCAAAACGGGATCACCGCGCACGTGGGGCGTGCACGCCCCAACGAGGTGAACGGATGCGGCTACACCCTGACGGTGACGGGAGATGCCGAACGTGCACGTCGCCTGTTGCAGGCGGCCGGCATTCGCATTCGCTCTTCGCAATGATGTATTTTGACAACCCCGCCACAGCCTACCCCAAAGCACCGCCCGTGGCGGCGGCAATGACGGCGGCATTGCGTGAATACGGCGGCAACGCCGGGCGCGGCGGTCACCGTTTGAGTATGGCCACCGCCGAGATGGTGTATCGCTGCCGCGAGCGAGCGGCGGCACTGTTCGGGCTGTCCAACCCGGCGCGTGTGGTGTTTACGGCAGGGTGCACCGCCTCGCTCAATATCGCACTCAAAAGTTTGGCGCGGCACGGTCGGGTGATCATTTCGGATATGGAACACAACGCCACGTGGCGACCGCTGGTGGCGGTCGGCGGAAGCGCCCCGTGCTTTGCGGTGGCGCGTGTGGGGGACACGGCGGAAGAAACGGTGGCGAATTTCCGCCGCCTGATCACACGGGACACGGTGGCGATCGCCTGCCTGTCTGCCTCCAATGTGTTCGGCAACCTGCTGCCAATCGAGGCATTAGGGCGCTTGGCACGGGAATACAATCTTGTGTTTTTGGTGGACGCGGCGCAAACCGCAGGGGTGATTCCGTTGAATATGGAATCCTCTCATATCGACCTTTTGTGCGTGCCCGGTCACAAAGGGCTGGGCGGCCCGACGGGCACGGGTCTGCTCTTGTGCGGCGAGCGGTATACCCCCACTCCGCTGATGCAAGGGGGGAGTGGCGGTGAATCGCGGTCGCCCTATCCGCCCGAAGACCTCCCCGAACGGCTGGAATGCGGCACCTTGAACACGGTGGGCATTTGCGGTTTGTCGGCGGCGCTGGAATTTGCCGCACGGGGCGATATGCACGCACGTTACTGCGAGGAAATACAAAATACCGCGCGGCTGTACGATGCGTTGCAACGGTTGCCGAACGGTCGGTTGTATACACCGCGTCCGCAAGTGGGTAAGAGCGCGCCGCTGTTTTCTTTTAATCTTGCGGGAAAAACGTCGGAAGAGACCGCCGCCTTGCTTGATCGGGAAGGAGTGGCGGTGCGCGCAGGGTTGCATTGTGCGCCGCTTGCACACCGCCATTTCGGTACCTTGCCCGACGGCACGGTGCGCGTGGCGCCTTCGCGCTACACCACGGCGGATGAATGGCAAAAACTTTTGCAGATAATTTACAAAATATCATAAATTGAGGGTTGCAATAGCCGAAATTTGTGGTAAAATGATAATAAGGGATAGTATATGTATTCAAAAGGCACGATCTTTTGAATTTCACCAACAGGAAGGGACGTGTGAGAATATGACGGCAATCGCCAAGTTTTTCTCGGATCTGTGGTATAAAACCATCACCTTATTGAGCTCGGTGAACATTTTAACCAGCACGGCAGATATTCTTCTGGTGGGGCTGGTGGTGTTCGCCCTGATCCGTTTGATCCGTGACTCGCGTGCCGAGCAGTTGTTCAAAGGCATTTTGCTGTTGCTTTTGGCCTACGGTGTGTCGGCGCTCTTCCAGTTGAAAACCATGCTGTTTTTGTTGAAGATCTTGTTCGACAATGCGTTGATCCTGGTGGTGGTCATCTTCCAGCCGGAGATCCGCCGTGCGCTCGAGCAGGCAGGCAGTTCACGCTTTGGCATTTTGCGCACGTTCGGTGCCGATCGCGAAGAGCAGGTGAAAGCGTGGAAAAAGGCCATTGCCGCCACCTGCGAAACCGTGCAGGTGTTGCAAGAACAAAAAGCCGGTGCCTTGCTCGTGTTCGAGCGACAGACCAAACTGGGCGATATCGTCACATCGGGCACTCTGCTGGAAGCACAGCCTTCGGCAGAGTTGCTCGGGAACATATTTTTCAAGAACACCCCCTTGCACGACGGTGCGGTGATCCTGCGTGAAGGGCGTGTGTGCGCTGCAGGGTGCATCCTCCCGTTGACCGATCTGCAGATCGGCACCAGCATGGGTACCCGTCACCGCGCAGCCGTGGGTATGAGTGAAAACTCCGATGCTGTTGTGGTGGTCGTTTCGGAAGAGACAGGCACGGTGTCTATTGCGGAAGGCGGCACGTTGCGCCGCGACTTCACACCCGAAGAGTTGAAGTCGGAACTGGAAAGCGCGATGTTGCTTTCCTTTGAAAAAGAACGCACGGTGGAAGAAAAGATCCGCAAAATGCGGTTGTTCAATAAAGACAAGGAGGGGAAATGATATGAAACGCTTTTCACGCTTCTCCTTCGGACGTTTGTTGCGTAACGATCGGTTGATGATGGTCTGCTCGTTGTTGCTCGCCATCCTCATGTGGTATTTTGTGATCTCGGGTCCTGCCAACATCACCACACGCACCATCACCTGCACCTTGAACACCGCCAACGTGCGTAACGGCTCGTTGCAGGTGATCGAAGAGCAAACCATCACGGTGGACGTGGTGGTGGAAGGTGCGTGGTCGGACATTTTGGATCTGACCGCCGAGGATATTCGCGTGCAGTTGAATACGACGGATATTCGTGCGGCAGGTAAAAGCCGTATCAACGTGGTGGCCGGCCGCAACAGCCAAAAGAGCGGTTACAACATTTTGTCCACCTCACCCTCGGTCGTGTCGCTGTTCTGTGACGAATGGGTGGAAGAGCGTGCCTTCTCCGTGGAGGCAGGCGAGGTGATCGCCGTGGCGAACGGTGTGGACAAGTTGGATGAAAACCAAAGTGTCAACCCACCGCAAGTTGTGTTGCCGGGCAATGTGCTGTTTGTGCAAGGTCCGCGCACCGAAGTGGACAACATCACGCGCTTGGTGGCTGTGGTGGAAGACGAAATGCAGATTGGCGAAAAGCACATGTTTACCGGCGGTATTGTGGCACAAAAAGTGGAGATCGGTGCCGACGGAAAAGAGATCGTCGATACGGTGGACATTGTGTATTCCCAGTTTTCGCAATACGATAAAGATCTCGCGGCAGGCGGCACTAAAATCGTGGTGTCCTCGCTGGACGTGTTAGTCTCGTTGACCGAACGGCAAGAACTGCCCTTCACCTATGAAGTGGCGAACAAGCCGGAGGGTGTGGACATTTCCAATTTCGTGCAAATGAGTCCCTCTGCGGTCGATATAATGGGTGAGCAGGAATTGGTGCGCGAGTGCATCCAAACACTCACTACGCTGGATCCATTGGATTTTGAACGGATCTCGGTGACAGATCATCATCAACTGGTGCAGACCATCGTGTTCCCGGCAGGTATCACGGTGCTGGGCGGCGGTGACAACGTGACCAAAAACGAAAACGGCGAAACGGTGCTCACCGTAACGCGCACCATTAACTGGTCTGGATATTCCGACAAACGCATCATGTGGCAGATCAACACCGAAGAAGGGCGCGGTGCCATCACCTTTGAAAACGTGCCCGAAGGACACGTTGCTGTGCCGCAGGAAGCGATCGAAGTGCGTGTGGTCGGCAAGGTGCAGGCCATTCGCCAACTCACGGCGGCGAACCTGTCGGCCACGATCACATTGGCGGAAAACAATCTCGGAACGTATGTGATTCGTCCCCAGGTGGACAACCCCGACGTGTGGGTGTATTACACGTCGGCAGACAAAGACGATTATTACGTGGACGTGAAACTGGTGCCTGCGACGGCATCGATCAGCGAAGACGGCACGGTGTAAAATGACGTAAGCAGCGGAGGCGCATCCGAACTCGCCTAAAACGGCATAATTTCGGCGCTTTTTGATTTGTTGTCGGTGGCAGGCGATAGCCTTGCCACCTTCGCCGCGCCAAAAATCGCACGAAATTTCACTCGTTTTAGGTCGAAGAATTTAAACGGAGCCGATTTTTTCATCGGCAAGGCAAAAACGCAGTAAATCCTTGCGGATTTACGAGTATTTTAACACAGCCGAGGGGGAAAGCGGCCCGTTTAAATCGGGTTCGGATATGTCTCCTCTGCTTAAGGAGGGGCTCTCATGGCAGGTAAACGGTGGCTGGCATTGTGCATGGCGGTCGTGCTGTGCCTGCTTTCGGGATGCTCCACCATCGGCGGTGACATCGTCACCCAGTTGCGTCCGCCCAAAGCCATGGGCGAATACGGCGAAGCGGAAGAAGCGCTTAGTGCCTACATTTCCGAAACGCTGGATACAGAGGGGTACACCCTCAAATATCCGCGCACGGGAGAGTATCGTGCCGCCTTCATCATAGAGGATCTGGACAGCGACGGGTTGACCGAAGCATTGGTGTTTTATAATGTGGATGCCGACACTGCCCACATCAATCTGTTGCGCCAAAGCGGTGGTGAATGGCGTTCGGTGAACGACCTTGCGGTGTATTCCGCCGATATTCACAGTGTGACTTTCGGGGATATGGACGGCGACGGTGTGCGCGAACTGTTTGTGTGCTGGGATATGTTCAGTAACCGCACCTATCAAGTGACGGTATACACGCTCAACGGCAATCGCATTGCCGAGCGGTTTTCCTCGGTATGTTCCTCCCTCACGGTGGAGGATCTCACGGGTGACGGACACGACGATTGCCTGCTGTTGCACGCGGATGCCCAAAGTCTCACGGCATCGCTTTGCACGTTGAGCGGCAACGCGGTGACCGAGGTGGGGCATTGCACGCTGGATGGCTACGTGCAAAATCTGCAAGCGGTGCAAACAGTCGAAACAGAAGATGATCGTCATGTTGTATTCATCGATTGCGAAAAGAACAACGATATGTTGGTGACCCAGTTGCTGTACTGGGACGAAGGGACGTTGGTCGCTCCGTTTTACAGCGCGGCCTCCCTTGGCAACGTGCTCACGGCACGTCCGTCGTATTTTCCTGCAGGGGATGTGGATGAGGACGGCACATGGGAATGGCCGACCAGCCGTCCGCTGGAAGGGCACAACGACGAAGACGGTCCGCGCACGGCCACCTGCTGGCTCACCACTTTCTGGAATTGGGATATGACGCGCCGCGAACCGGTGGAGAATTTTTCCTGCATCTACAACGATACCGATCGCTATTATCTCTTGACGGATGAGGAGTTTGTTGCCCGTTTCACCACGCAATACGAAAAGGAGCGCCGCGTTTTGTGGCTGTATGCGTTGGATGGGGGCGAGGCGGTGTTTGCGGTGCGCACCGTCCCGAAAAAGGGGACAGAGCCTGCCGCACCACCGCAAGGGTGCACCTTTGAAACCTTGGTGGAAAACGAGTTTGCTACCTATCAAGTGTGGTATGACCAAGACAATATGTATGCGGTCAACGAGGAAGTGTTGCAGTATATGCTGACGGTGTTTTAAGCAGAGGAGACGCATCCGAACACGCCTAAAACGGCATAATTTCGATGCTTTTCGGCTTGTTGTCGGTGGCAGGCGACAGCCTTGCCACCTTCGCCGCACCGAAAATCACACGAAATTCTACTCGTTTTAGGTCGAAGAATGTAAACGGAGCCGATTTTTTCATCGGCAAGGCAAAAGCGCAGTGGATCCTTGCGGATTTACGAGCATTTTAACACAGCCGAGGGGAAAATCGGCCCGTTAACATCGGGTTCGGATATGCCTCCTCTGCTTAAGGAGGATATATGAAACGCATTTTGGTTTGCGAGGATGACCGAGCGATTCGCGATTTCGTGGTGATCAACTTAAAACGCAGTGGATTTGACGTGATCGAAGCAGGCAGCGGCGAAGAGGCCATCGACAAATTCCGTGCGCAAAAAGAACCTGTGGATATGGCGCTTTTGGACGTGATGCTTCCCGGTATGGATGGCTTTGCGGTGTGCCGCGAATTGCGCCGCAACAGCAGCGATATGGGCATCATCATGCTCACCGCACGTACCCAGGAAGCAGATAAGATCAACGGATTCGGAACGGGTGCGGACGATTACATCACCAAACCCTTCAGTCCGGCCGAATTGGTGGCACGTGTGGAAGCGCTGTATCGCCGTGTGGCCGCCGCCAAGAAGGAAGAGGATTCCTATTTGCAGGAGATCGTTTCGGGCGATTTCGTGCTGGATCTGCGTGCACGCACGCTGAAACACAAAGGGGTTCCGCTGGATCTGACACAGGTGGAATTCCAAATTATGGAGTATTTCTTCACCAACCCCGGCAAGGCACTCAGCCGCAACGACATTCTCACACGTGTGTGGGGCGAGGATTATTTTGGGGAAGAGAAGGTCGTGGATGTCAACATTCGCCGCCTGCGCATGAAGGTGGAAATGGATTCCTCCGAACCGCATCACATCGTGACGGTGTGGGGTTTCGGGTATAAATGGATGGCGTAATGCGCTGTCAGTAAAAGGAAAGGCGGTGGGGAAATGGCGCTCACATCGTTATCCGGTCGCGGCATAACCCGCCGCTGGCTGTTGAACGGACTTAGTATATTCACCCTTGTGGTGGTGCTGTTTGAAGTGGCGTTTTTCTTTGCGGTGCGTGTATATATTTACGCCGAAGTGGAAAACGTGTTGCACGCCCGTGCCGCCGCCCAGGCGGTGTTGCTGGAACGCAATATGCTGACCGGATCCTTTGATTTTGAAGGAAACGCAGGCGAATTGGTGGAAAGTTTCACCGAAAAGGAAACGATGGAATTGCAGATCGTCAGCCCTGATGCACGTGTGCTGGTGAGTTCCGGCGGCTTTTCTACCAACGGCAGCACCCGTCCGCTCGATTACGATCTGGCATTGAAAAGCGAGGACGGCATCGGTGTGTGGCGCGGAAAAAACGAAAACGGCGAAGCGGTCATGGCACTCAGCAGCATTGTCTACCGCGCGGACGGTACCAACGTCGGTGCCATGCGATACATCGTGTCGCTGACCTTGGTGGATCGCCGCATCACCTATATTTCATTGGCAACGGTGTTGGTCGGTGTGGTGGTGTTGTTCATTCTGGTGCTTTCAAGCATCTTCTTCATCCGTTCCATCATCACCCCCGTGAGTGAGTTGGGTATTGCGGCACGCCGCATTGCACTGGGGGATTATGAGTCGCGCATTGAAAAGAGATACGACGATGAGATCGGCGAGTTGTGCGACACCATCAACTATATGGCAGGGGAGATCGCTGCGGCCGAAAAGGTCAAAAATGAGTTTATCTCCTCCGTTTCGCATGAGTTGCGTACACCTCTCACCGCCATCAAAGGGTGGAGTGAAACGTTACAGCAAATGCAAGGGGATGAAGAGATCACCCAAAAGGGATTGGAAGTCATCGCCACCGAGGCAGAACGCCTGTCGGGCATTGTGGAAGAACTGTTGGATTTCTCACGTATGCAAGGCGGTCGTATGATCCTCAATTTTGACCGTGTGGACGTGTTGGCGGAGTTGCAAGAAGCAGTATTTCTGTTCCGCGACCGTGCGCGACGGGAAGACATCACATTGCAATACGTGGAATCCTCCCATCTGCCGCCCATCACCGCCGACCGCGACCGTTTGAAACAGGTGTTTATCAACGTGATCGATAATGCCATCAAGTATTCCGATGTCGGCGGACGCGTGCGCATCGAAGCGGTGCGCATGAATGAATACGTGCAGGTGGTCATCAGCGACAGCGGTGTCGGTATTGCGGAAAAGGATCTGCCGAATGTGAAAAGCAAATTCTACAAAGCCGATAAGTCCCGTCCCGGTTCGGGTATCGGGTTGGCGTTGGCGGACGAAATTGTGCGACGTCACGGCGGTTGGTTGGATATTGACAGTAAATTGGGGGTCGGCACTACCGTTACGGTGATGTTGCCGTTGACGTTTGACCCTAGGGTGAGCATATAAACCCGAACCCGCCTCATGGTGGGATATTTCGGCTCTTTTTGCCTCACTCGTTCTCGTAAGGCGGAAGCCTTACTTCGCCCGACCGAAACAAAAAGACCTCAAAATCTCCTCACTATGAGGTCATAGATTTTGGGAAGAGCGGATTTTTGTTCAGCCGCGGCAAAAACGCAGCCAATACTGCCGTATTGGCGAGTATTTTAACAATGGATGAGCGAAAATCCGCCTTCCCAAAACGGAGTTCTGGTTTGTATGCTCACCCTACAGCAAACGAGTTGAAGGAGATCGGACAATGAGCGAAGAGATAAAGGCGTGTCCCATGAAGAAAACCTCCATCGGCGGACAAGCGTTGATCGAAGGTGTGATGATGCGCGGTCTCGAAAAGACGGCGATGGCGGTGCGTCACACCTCGGGTGAGATCGTGATGGAGGAATGGGCCACCAAGGGCAAAGAACGCCCGAAATGGACCAAATGGCCGCTCATTCGTGGCGTGATCAATATGGTGGAATCCATGGCAATGGGATATAAGTGCTTGATGCGCTCGGCCGAACTCAGCGGTTTGGATGCCGAGGAAGATGAAGCCGAAGCGCGTCGCCGCGCCGCAAAAGAAGCGAAGAAAGCCGCAAAGAAAGCAAAGAAACAAGGGGACGAACCGCCCGTGGCGGAAGAACCCACCGCCGAAGAACCCCCTGCCGCCAATACGAAAAAAGAGCCGACGCGCGGCGACAAGATCCTTTTCACCGTGGCGATGGCGATAAGTGTTGTGCTGGGCGTGGGGCTCGCGGTGGTGCTGTTCATGTGGTTGCCCATTTTCTTGTATAACACCCTCTTGAAAGCGGTGTTCCCCGTGTTGGAAGAGGGGTATTTGCGTTGGGTGCAAAGCGTGTTTGAAGGGGTGATCCGTTTAGCGATCTTCATCGGCTACGTGGCGTTGGTCTCGCTGATGAAGGACATCAAACGCACCTTTATGTATCACGGTGCGGAACATAAATCCATCTTCTGCTATGAAAAAGGGTTGGAACTGACGGTGGAAAACGTGCGTGCACAAAGCCGTTTTCATCCCCGTTGCGGCACCTCCTTCTTGGTGTTGGCGCTCATTGTGGGCATTTTGGTGTCGCTGTGCGTGCCGATCTATGACAACACCCTTTTGCGTGCGGCGGTGAAACTGTTGCTCATTCCCGTGGTGGTGGCGGTGGGGTATGAACTCATCAAACTGGCAGGGCGCAAGGATAATGCCTTTACCCGTTTTATTTCGAAGCCGGGTTTGTGGGTGCAACGGCTCACCACCAAAGAACCGGATGACGATATGATCGAATGTGCCATCGCTTCGCTCAAAGCGGTGATTCCCGAAAATCCCGATAGTGACCAATGGTGAGTGATATGACCTATGCATCGCTGTTTCGACAAATCGAAGAGCAACTGACAAGGGCGGGCTGTGACAGCCCGTCCTTTGATGCCGTTTGCCTGCTTTCAGACATTGGCGGTTTGCCGCCGCGCGGTCTGCCCACGGCGGACGATCGCACGGTAACGGATGTGCAAGCGACGGCGGTGCAAAAGGCGGCGGCGGAGCGCGCCGAAGGGCGACCGCTTCAGTACATCCTTGGTGAATGGGGATTTCTCGCCCTCACCCTTGCGGTGGGGGAAGGGGTGCTCATTCCGCGCCCCGATACCGAACTCTTGTGTGAAACAGCGGCCGCGTGGTTGAATCAGCGCGGCGACGATGCAGCGACCGTGCTGGACTTGTGTGCCGGAAGCGGTTGTGTGGGACTGGGTGTGGCATCGCTGTGCAACTTGCCCGTGCAGGTTACGGCGGTGGAGTTATCGGATGCCGCCTTCCCGTATCTGCAAAAGAATATCGCCCGTTATCCGCAGTACACGGTCACGGCAACCAAAGCGAACGTGTTGCGCGATGCGGCGTGCTTTCAGAAGGGGTACACCGCCATTCTGTCCAATCCGCCATATATTCCCACGGGCGACCTGTCGCACTTGATGCGCGAGGTGCAACGTGAGCCGACCATGGCGCTGGACGGCGACACGGACGGTTTGCGGTTTTATCGCGTGATTGCGGAGGAATGGGTTGAAAAATTGCAAGACGGCGGTTTGTGTGCGGTGGAAGTCGGCGTGGGACAAGCAGACGACGTAGCCGCCCTGTTCCAAGCGGCAGGGCTCACCGAGATCGCGATCCACCGCGACCTCGGCGGCATCCCACGCGTGGTAATGGGTGTAAAAAAAGATGGTCATTGACCGTCTTTTTTTGATGGGGATTGAAAGTTGAGTAGTATCCACGGTAACTTTTTCGGTTTCACCGAAGGTGAAATGGCAGGTGTCTAACCTGCCAAGAAAAACGTTACACGGACTTCGGCGAAGCCGAACGTCCTGCCTCCCCTTGTCAGGGGAGATGTCTTTTTTGCGGCAACAGCCGCGAAAAAGACGGAGGGGTAGTGAACGATAGCGTATGTAGGGGACGGTAACTTTTTCGGTTTCACCGAAGGTGAAATGGCAGGTGTCTAACCTGCCAAGAAAAACG
>JAZONO010000065.1:0-16364 GCA_045654545.1 Acutalibacteraceae bacterium | reverse complement strand
CGGTGGGCTATGCGACCTCCAACCGCAGTGCGGTCATCCGCATTCCGGCGTATGCCAAGAGCCCCGATAAGCGCCGCTTTGAACTGCGTAACCCCGACGCCACCTGCAACCCCTATTTCTGCTATGCGGCGATCCTCATGGCCGGTCTCGACGGCATCAAGAACAAGATCGATCCCCACGAAAACGGCTGGGGTCCTTACGATATGAACCTCTACAACCTCCCCGACGAAGAGAAGGCGAAGTTGAAGGGTTTGCCCACCTCGTTGGATGAAGCACTCGATTGCCTCGAGAAGGACTTTGCCTATCTCACCGAAGGCGGCGTGTTCCCCGAGGAACTTCTCCGCAACTTTATCAAAACCAAGCGTACCGAATGCCGCCAGATGGCCGCCATTCCGCACCCTGCCGAGTTTGATAAGTACTACAATCTGTAAAACGTTGAAACCGCTCGCCGATGGGGTGAGCGGTTCCTTTTTGCAAAAAGCGAAAAGTGTTGCTTTTTGCACTAATATGTGGTAAACTGAGTCCTGTATATATCCTATTTACTAGCAAAAGAGGTTAGACTATGCTCTTGTATATTGATCCCGGTACGGGAAGCATGCTGTTCACGGTGTTGCTCGGTATCATCGGTGCGGCGGTGTATTCCTTGCGTATGTTCTGGCTCAAGATCCGCATGAAGGTCAGCGGCGGCAAGGTGGAAGTGACCAAGGAAAAAACGCCGTTTGTGATCTTTTCGGATAACAAACGGTATTGGTCGGTGTTCGAGCCGATCTGCCGCGAGATGGATCGCCGCGGTCGGGATGTTGTGTATCTTACCGCCTCCGAGGACGATCCGGCATTGACCTGCGGATTGCCGCACATCAAGGCGGAATTCATCGGCAGCGGCAACAAGATGTATGCACGGTTGAACTTTTTGAATGCCACCATCGTACTGTCCACCACCCCCGGGTTGGACGTGTATCAATGGAAACGTTCGCGTGACGTGCAGTATTACGTACATATTCCGCATGCGGCGAGCGAGATCGTGTTGTATCGTATGTTTGGTATTGACTATTACGATGCCATTCTGCTGTCGGGTGAATATCAGGCACAAAACATCCGTCGTCTGGAAGAATTGCGCGGTCTGCCCGAAAAGGAATTGCACAAGATCGGCATTCCCTATATGGATGAAATGGCGGCGCGTTTGGCGCGTGAGGGGGAGGCCCCGGGGCACGAACGCACCGTCTTGCTTGCTCCCTCGTGGGGCGACAGCGCCATCTTTGCGGTGTACGGCGGTAAGATTATCGACGTGTTGCTCAAAACGGGGTATCACGTGATCGTGCGTCCGCATCCGCAATCCTTTGCCTCCGAGACCGAGATGATCGAAAAACTGATGAAACAGTATCCCGATTCCGACCAATTGGAATGGAACCGCGACACCGATAACTTCGATGTGTTGCGCCGTTCGGACATTCTGATCTCGGATTTCTCAGGCGTTATCTTTGATTTCACCTTGGTGTATGACAAGCCCGTTATTTACACCGATCCCGATTTTGATTTGAGTCTCTACGATGCGTGGTGGATGAACGAGCCGCTGTGGACGACCTCGGCATTGCCCCGTATCGGTTGCGAATTGACCGAAGAGAATATGGATAATCTCAAAGACGTGATTGACGAGTGTCTGTCCGCGCCGGAATACGCCGAGGGACGCCGTGCGGTGAAAGCGGAAACGTGGGAACATTTTTCCGAAGGCGCTGTGCGCACGGCGGATTATCTGGAAGCGAAATATGACGAATTGACGAGCGGAAAGGGGACGGAGAAATGACATTCTGGTCTGTTGCGGAAACCGTTTTCATCGGTCCCTTGAAACTGGTGTTTGAGATCATCTTCCAGTTGACCAACGAGCTGGTGGAAAATCCCGGCTTGTCCATCATCGTGTTGAGTTTGCTGATGAATGTGTTGGTGTTGCCGCTGTATCGACGCGCCGACGCCATGCAGGAGCAATCGCGTGACGTGGAAGCCAAACTGCACGACGGTGTGGCACACATCAAAAAGACTTTTTCGGGCGACGAACGCATGATGATCTTGCAAGCGTACTATCGCCAGAACAATTATAAACCTACCGACGTGTTGCACGGATCGGTCTCCTTGCTGCTCGAGATCCCGTTCTTCATGGCGGCGTATCAGTTTTTGTCGCACCTCTCCACGTTGAGCGGTGCATCGCTCGGCCCGATCAAAGATCTCGGTGCACCCGACGGGTTGTTGGTGATCGGTGGCTTGACGATCAATCTGTTGCCCGTTCTGATGACCCTCATCAACGTGATTTCCAGCGCGCTGTATCTGAAAGGCTTTCCGCTGAAAACCAAGATTCAGCTGTACGGTATGGCGGCGTTCTTCTTGGTGTTTCTGTACACCTCGCCTGCCGGTTTGGTGTTTTATTGGACGCTGAACAACGTGTTTTCACTGGTCAAAAACATTTTCTATAAGATCAAAAATCCGCAAAAGGTGTTGCGTATCCTTTTGTCGGTGATTGGCGTTGCGGCAGCGGTGTCCTCTGCGTTTGCAGGGGAACTCGGTATTCCCAAAGCGTGGGGTGCTCTGCTTGCCGTGGGGCTTTTGTTGCAACTGCCGTTGCTGTTTGCCGTGATCAAAGAAAACGTCAAGTGGCGTCCCAACATGACCTGGCCCGAACCCAACCGTAAACTCTTTGTGGTGGGGGCTTTGTTCCTGTCGGTGTTTATCGGGCTCACCATTCCCACCACCTACATTGCGGCCTCTCCGCAGGAGTTTGTGGACATCAACCATTTCCACCATCCGCTGTGGTACGTGGTCAGTTCCGTCGGTTTTGCGGCAGGCACCTTTCTTGTGTGGGTCGGCGTGTTCTATTGGCTGGCTACGCCGAAGGGCAAAGTGCTGTTCGAACGCATTTTGTGGGTGCTGTGCGGTGTCGCCACGGTGAACTATATGTTCTTTGGCACCAACCTCGGCAACCTGTCTGCCGCACTGGTGTACGATACGGGCGTGCGGTTCACGGTGTATGCATGTGTGATGAACGCGGTGGTGCTGTGTGCGCTTGCGGCGGTGCTGTATTTCGCCGTGATCCATTGGACCAAAGTCGTGCGCGTGATCTTGCTCACCGCCACCTTGGCTTTGGTGATCATGTCGGCGGTCAACGTGTTCACCATCAGCCGTTCGGTGGGAGAACTCAAAAGCGGCAAACGGGTGAACGAAAGCGCACCGCATTTTGAACTCAGCCAAGAGGGGCAAAACGTGGTAGTCATCATGTTGGACCGCGCCTTGGGTGAACTGGTGCCGTATCTGGTGGCAGAAAAGCCGGAACTCAAGGAAGCATTCGACGGCTTCACCTATTATTCCAACGTGATCTCCTTCGGCGGCAACACCAACTTCGGTGTGCCTCCTGCTATGGGCGGTTATGAATACACCCCTGTGGAGATGAACAAACGCGAAAACGAACTGCTGAAAGACAAGCACAACGAATCGCTCAAGGTGATGCCGTCGGTGTTCTCGCAACACGGCTATAACGTGACGGTGTGCGATGCGCCCTATGCGAACTATACGTGGGTGCCCGATATGTCCATTTACGACGACATCCCGAATGTGAACACCTACATCACCAAAGGGTATTTCGGCACCCCCGAAATGAAAGAACGCACCATTCAAAACAACTACCGCAATTTCTTCTGCTTCAGCTTGATGAAATCCATGCCGTTGTGTATGCAAAGCGGTATGTACAGCGGCGGTACCTACAATCAGGCAAAAGCAAACGGCAATACGTCCACAACGCAGGCGCGAGACGGATATTCCCGTGCACAAGGGTTGAGTCAGACCTTCATGGATCCTTACACCACCCTTTGCAACATGAACGCTATGACCAAGATCACCGAAGAAAACGAGAAGAACTTCCTCTTTTTCTTCAACGACGTGACCCACGAATCCATGCTGCTTCAAGAGCCGGAATATCAGCCCTCCGAAACGGTGGACAACACCGTGTATGATCAAGAGAATATGGATCGCTTCACGGTGGACGGTAAAACGATCACCATCGAAGACGACGTGGATATGGCGCATTACCAGACCAATATGGCGGCGCTCTTGGAACTCGGCAAATGGTTTGACTATTTGCGCGCGAACGGGGTGTACGACAACACCAAGATCATTTTGGTGGCGGATCACGGTTCGTCTTTGTGGCTGATGAAAAACGAGTTGAACCTCGGCTATTTGGATGTCGGTCGCGTGTTTCCGCTTTTGATGGTGAAGGACTATAACGCCACGGGTTTCACCGTGTCGGAGGAGTTTATGACCCACGCGGACGTGCCCACCTTGGCGTTTAAAGATGCCATCGACGATCCCGTGAACCCCTTTACGGGCAAGCCGATCAACAGCGCCGAAAAGACGGCACACGACCAGTTCATCATCGAATCCAGCGAATGGGACGTGAACGTCAACAACGGAAGCACCTTTATCCCGTCGGGATGGTACTCCGTTTCGTCGGATATTTGGGATAAGAACGATTGGGAGTATTATCCCGAAGCCGTCGTGTTGAAAGAACACGCCATGCCGCAAGGGTAAACCGCGAGGAGGAGTTACATGGGTTACAAGGTGGATAACGCCGTCATTATGGCGGCAGGAACGGCCAGCCGTTTTGCACCGTTGTCGTATGAACGCCCCAAAGCACTCATTGAGGTGAAGGGGGAGGTGCTGATCGAACGGCAGATCCGCCAACTGCGCGAAGCAGGGATTGAGCAGATCGTGCTGGTGGTCGGTTACAAAAAGGAACAGTTCGCCTATTTGGCGGAAAAGTACGGCGTGATCCTGGTGGAGAACAACGACTATCTCACCCGCAACAACAACGCCAGCATTTGGGTGGCGCGTGAATATATCCGTAACACCTACATCTGTTCCTCGGACAACTATTTTTCCGAAAACCCCTTTGAAGCCGAGGTGGACGATGCGTATTATGCGGCGGTGTATGCCGACGGTGAGACCAAAGAATGGTGCATGACCGAAGATGCCGCAGGGTACATCGACCGCGTGAACGTGGGCGGTCGGGATGCGTGGTACATGCTGGGACACACCTTCTGGTCGGAGGAGTTCAGCCGACGGTTTCTCGCCATTTTGGAGGAGATCTACGACGAGCCCTCCACGGCAGATAAACTGTGGGAATCCATTTTTATGGAACATCTCGACACCTTGAAAATGCGGATCCGTCGGTATAATGCGGACGTCATCTTCGAATTCGACACGTTGGACGAATTGCGTGTGTTTGACGAGAGTTATGTGGGGGACACCCGTTCCGCCATTTTGCGATCTGTTGCCGACACGTTGGGGTGCCGCGAAGCGGACATCACCGAAGTGACCGCCTACAAAACGGCGGACAATGCGGCGGCAGGTATGCGTTTTCTTGTCGGCGGGTGTCGCTATCAATATACCTATGAAAATGGCGAGTTAAAGGAAGTGTAAACTGTGAGAGAGATTGTCAAAGCCGATCTGGCGCAGGTGCAAAAACTCCTGTCCGACGTGTTGTCGGTTGAGGAATACCGCGACATCGCACGTATGGGCGGACTTACCAACCACACCTATCACGTAACGTTGCAAGACGGTCGGGAGTACGTGGTGCGCATCCCGGGCGAAGGCACGGAAGAGTTGATCGTGCGCCGTGACGAAGAGGTCAGCACCCGTTTGGCGTGTGATCTCGGGGTGGATGCACCGATGCTGTATTTCGGGCAGGATGGTTCGAAGGTGACGGAATACATTCCGAATGCCGTGACTATGTCCTCCGAAACCTTGCACGAAGAACGTCATATTCGTCAAATGGCAGAGATCTATAAGAAAATGCACACCTGCGGTGTGGATACGGGCGTGCCGTTTGAAGTGTTTGATATGGCGGCAGGGTATGAAAAGATCATTGCGGATATGCAAGTACCGATGTTTGCGGACTATGCCGAAAACAAGGAAAAGGTGATGCGTATCAAAGCGGAGATCGATGCCGCCGTGAATCCCCCAAAAGTGCCGTGTCACAACGATCCTCTCTGTGAAAACTGGGTGGAAGGCGACGGGCGTATGTACCTCATCGACTGGGAATACGCCGGTATGAACGACGGTATGTGGGACGTGGCGGACGTGTGCATCGAAGCCGGCTTTGATGAAACGCACGAAATGCAGTTGCTCACCGCCTATCTTGACCGTGAACCCACGGTAACGGATAAAAAGCATTTTGTGGCGGCGAAGTGCTATGTGGATTTTCTTTGGACGCTGTGGGCGAAAGCACGCGTGCCGTACGACGGGCAACCCATGGAGGACTGGGCGGTTGAACGCTATGCGCGTTTGAAAGATAACATCGCGGCATTTGAAACACTTTAGGTTTTGACTGCTCACCATAAGGAGGACATGAGAGATGTTTGCAGGAATTATTGCGGGTATTACATGGGCACTGGAAACGGTTATTTTGGGTATTGCGTTGGCGATGAGCCCGTTTTGCTCCACCGAGCAGGCGATCTTCTTGGCGCCGTTTGTCAGCACCTTCCTTCACGATGCGTGTTCCGCCGTTTGGTCGTTCATCTATAACGGCGTGCGCGGCAACTTGGGCAACGTGTGGAAAGCGTTTATGACCAAAAGCGGCAAGTGGGTCGTGGTGGCGGCGGTCATCGGCGGTCCGATCGGTATGACGGGATACGTGATGGCGGTCAACTACATGGGTGCCTCTATCGGTGCGGTGGCGAGCGCCATTTTCCCTGCCATCGGCAGTGTGCTGGCCTACCTCTTCTTGAAAGAGAAGATGAAGTGGTATCAGTGGGGCTTTTTGGTGCTGACCTTGCTCGGCGTGTATGGGCTCAGTTACGATCCCACCTTGAACATTCAGAATTTCTGGCTCGGCTTGCTCGGCGCTATGATGTGCGCCTTCGGCTGGGGCATTGAAGCGGTCGTGTTGGCAAAATGTCTGAAAGACCCCGAAGTGACGGATGAATACGCGTTGCAGATCCGTCAGACCACCTCGGCGGTGGTGTACGGCGCGATCATTCTGCCCGTGATCGGCGGTTGGAAATTCACCGTGGGTCTGTTCACGATGGGTACGGGTTGGTTGCTTCCCACCATTGTGATCGCCGCGTTGATGGCGACCGTGTCCTATTTGTTCTATTATAAAGCCATTGCACAGATCGGTGCATCCAAAGCCATGGCACTCAACGTTACCTATTCCGCGTGGGCGATTGCATTCTCGGCGTTGCTGGTGTTAATCCAAGGCGGCAAAGTGGAGTTGGCGCCGCTCACAGTCGGGTGTGCCGTGGTGGTGTTGGTGTGCGGCATTTTTGCGGCGGCGGATTTCAAAGACATTTTGGGTAAGCGAAAATAAAAAACACTTGCAAAACGGCAAAAGGTGTGCTATAATCGTTGCCGACAACTGAATATCCGGTTGAATCGTTCAGAACAAACGGACTGAACGGGGACGGAGCTTTGGAGACACTCACTCATGTGAGGGCCGAAGGTGCAAGCGTAGGAATACGTAAACTCTCAGGCAAAAGGACAAAGATGCGATTTGTGTTGATTTTCTTTTGACAGTACGTATTTTTACGTACTGTCAAATTTTTTGTTATGAGGTGGAAAAATGCAACAATTTCTGGATGCTGTTTCCTCGGTAAACGGGGTGATCAACAGTGCGGTATGGGGTCTGCCGGGTCTCATTTTGCTGATCGGCACGGGCATTTTGCTCACGCTGGGAACCAAGGTGTTCCAGATCAGCCACGTGGGGCATTGGTGGAAAAAGACCATTGCCGGCGTGTTCAAAAAGGACAGCAAGGCGACGAAGAACAACGATAAGAAGAATATTTCGCAGTTTCAGGCACTGTGTGCCGCACTGGCGGCAACCATCGGTACCGGCAACATCGCCGGTGTGGCGGCGGCCATTGTGGTGGGTGGCCCCGGTGCGGTGTTCTGGATGTGGTTTGCTGCCTTTTTCGGCATGATGACCAACTTTTCGGAAAACCTGCTCGGCATCTACTATCGCCGCCGTAATAAGGACGGCGAATGGTCGGGCGGCCCGATGTACTATCTGTGTGACGGCTTGGGCAAGCGCTACGGCGTGAAGTGGCTGTCACCCGTGTCCAAGGTGCTGGCGGTGCTGTTTTGCTGCTTTGCCATTTTGGCATCCTTCGGTATCGGCAACATGGCACAGATCAATAAAATCGTGTTGAACATGGATGCGGCGTTCTTCCAAAATAACACGCTCGGCAACCTGCCCGGCACCGACGTGCCCGTGATCCATCTGATTCTCGGCTTGGCGTTGCTCGTGATCGCGGCGCTTATCATCATCGGCGGCTTGCGCCGTGTGGCGCGCTTTGCTGAAGTGGTGGTGCCGTTCATGGCGATCGCCTACGTCATCGGCTCGCTTGTCATTTTCGGCATCAACATCACCAAGGTCGGTGCGATGTTCACGGCGATCTTCAAGTTCGCCTTCACTCCGTTGGCAGTGGCAGGCGGCGGCATCGGTTGGCTCATCAAAAACACGATGACCCAGGGCTTCAAACGCGGTGTGTTCTCCAACGAGGCAGGTCTCGGCTCGTCGGTTATGGTGCACTCGAACTCCAACGTGAAAGAGCCTGTGAAGCAGGGTATGTGGGGCGTTTTCGAAGTGTTCTTCGATACCTTTGTGGTGTGCACCATGACGGCTGTGGTGGTGCTCTCCACCGGCTATATTGATCTCAACACCGGTATGGCGGTGCCGGGTTCCAACGGCGACACGTTGGTGTCGGCGGCGTTCGGTCAGTACTTCGGCGGCATTGGCACGGCGTTTGTGGCGATCGCGATGCTGTTCTTCGCCTTCACCACCGTGCTCGGTTGGTCGCAGTACGGCTCTAAAGCGGTGGAATATCTTTTCGGTGCCAAGGGTGTGAAGGTGTACAAAGTCATCTTCGTGGCGATGATCGTGTCGGGCGCGGTGATGGAAGGCGGTCTTGCGTGGGATCTGTCGGATACCTTCAACGGCTTGATGATGATTCCGAACTTGATCGGTGTGCTGGCGCTCTTCCCGTTGGTCTTGAAGGTCACGAAGAACTATGTGGATCGCAAGATCCGCGGCAAGGACGTCTCGCCCTTGCTGTCGTATGATCCCGACATTCAAGCGGAAATGGAAGCCACTCTGGCCGAGGACGAATAAGCAAAACAAACAGAGAGGATGTATCGTCGAAGATACATCCTCTCTGTTTGTTTTGTGGAAATTCACGCCATTTGGAAGTGGCTGTCTTTCACATCGGTGAAAGACGGCATCCGCATGGAACTTGAGAAGATAAAATTGATGTGAAAATGTCGCACTGTGCTTGAATTGACACGCCGTATTTCGTGTGGTATAGTGTCTTTGTGAGAAATGATCGATAAGAATGAAGAAGAAAAGGGGAGAAGGTATGAAAAAGAAGGTTGGCATGTCTCTGTTGATTGTCTTTTTTGTCGTAGCGTTGATTGCGTTGCCGCTGTTTCTTTTTCTTTCTCCCTTTCGGCATTTAGGCGGAGATACCGATTACCGTGAAGCACGTGAGACCATTATTTCGCAATTTGAAAAGAACAGGGATGCATTTAATGACGTGGCAGAGCAGGCAATAAGGCAAGGAAGTGCCACCGACCTTTCGGTGCGAAAGGTGGATACTGTGTACCTCACAGAGCGTAACGGGCACACGGTTGTAACGTTTTTGATAGGATCACAAGGGTTGATGACCGGTGGGCAATCTTGGGGATTGTATTTCTCAAAAGAGGATGAGCCCGTGAATTTGTGGGAGGACACGTTGGTGTCAGCGCAAGATCCGCAATGCTATTACTGGCAAAGCGAAGATGGAAGACACTTTTATGCGACGGAAAAGATCGCCGACCATTGGTACGTATATTACGAGGATTATGACGGCAATCGACACGGTCTGTCGTGGGCGGAATAATATAAAGAAACGACCTGCCGCGGCAGGTCGTTTCGTTCGTTATACGGCATATAACACGTGCAGGTTACGGATGTTCACATCCTCAATGCTGTTGTTCACAGCATAGGCGTGTCCTTCTAAGTCATCCCCACAATAGGCGGTGAGCCCTTGTTCGCGCACCGCTGTTGCCACGGCGGTCGCCACCTGCCCGATCACCGCTTCCTTGTCGTCCACGCACCCCGTGGTGAGCAGATATTCGAGCGGTGCGGCAAGGTCGGCGAGCAACGGCAGGTCACGCAAAGCGGCAAACTGCCATTTGTAATAGGGGAGATAGGTGAAGTTCAGCAAAAAGATCGCGTGAAGGGCACTTTTCACAAATTCGCACACCGCGAGTTGTGCCGCCGCCGTGTCGCCGCGCTTCACCAAACGGGCGAAGTTGTATTCTCCGGCTTGTCCCATCACGAGCAGATGCCCGGCGAGCTTCTTGCGGCGCACGTCCTCGGGGAGATAGATGAGATGCCGCCGCACGGCGGTGAACCGTCCGCTTTGGTCGAGGAACAGGCGCCCATTGGTCACTTCTGCCAGCGATTGTTCCGGCACGGAAAACCAATCGCCCGCGGTCAACACCCCGTCGGCACGCCCCGTTTTCTCCTCCAAAAATTCCGACAGCCGCAACACCCCGTGGCGGTTGCCGCCCACGGGGGAGAGCACCTGCCGTGTAAAGCCCATGAATTCACGCGGCAGTTTCGCATACGCCCGTTCCAGTTGAAACGCGGTGCGGCGATCCACCGTGTCTTCATCCGGCAGAAAGAGGCAAAACCCCGGTTCGAAATCGTGGTCTTGTGAGATTTCGTCATCAAAACCCAAACACTCCGAGCCGCTGCCCACAAGTCCCACCGCCACCTGCGGCATCACCTCGGCAAACTGCTCACAAAACAGCGGTTCGCCGCATTCACGCCAAAAGGCTTCGGCCAATTCAAGTCCCTTCATAAATGCGCGTTGCCCTCGCTTTCAATTCATTTGCATACACAAACCGTCCGTAATAGCCAAACACCGTGGCGCACTTTTCACACACAAAGGCATAGTTGCCGTCGCGTACCGTGTGCCCTTCCAACAACCGTTCAGCGGTGTCCAGCAGGTCTTCGATCTGTTCGGCGGCATCCAACAAGCCGTGTTCCGCCTCGGCGGCAGATGCCAAATTCAAATAGGTGATGGCGGCTTCGGGTGCACCGTTTTCGGTGCGCATCATCACGTCGATCGCTTTTTTATACAGTGCTCGTGCTTCCTCAAAACGGCCGAGATCCACCAGTGCCAGCGCCATGTTGTTGTAAAGTCCGCCCAGCCGTCCGTCATCGGGGTCCAGCTCGCGCTCATAAACCTCGCGCGCTTTTTCGAACAGCGCGATGCCGCGCTCCGCCATATCGAACGCCTTGAACACGGTGGCGCTGTTCAAATAGGTGGTGGCGGCACCAACCTGCTCCGAAAGCCCGTGTTCCTCCACGGTTTTCAGCGCCGCTTCAGCGGTGGCGACCGCCTCGTCTTTACGTGCGCATTTGCGCAAAAGCCCCATCAATTCATTTTGTATCAACAACGCCGTTTTCACATCGTGCGCCGTTTGGGCTTCTGTGAGCCAATAGCGCAGATGTCGCTCAGCGGCGGTATAATCGTTTTTGTGCAGATGCTCGTCCAACTTTTCCAAAACGCGTGTACGGTCGATCATACGGCACCTCCTTTATCTTGTTTTCATTATAGTGGAAGTGCCACTCCTTTGCAACGGTTTTTTTGTGGAAAATTGGTTTGCAATCTGCGTCGGGAATGTTAGGATGCGCGTGAAAGAGGGGGTTGGGTGGTGTTTTTTGAACAATACCGCTGGATTCACAGGTGAATGCCTATAAAAAAGTACTTGGTATTGATGAATGATCAAAAAGCGGTGGTGTTTACCACAGCTTTTTCATTTGGAAATACTTTCGAAGAATTTGCCGTTGCAATCGGTATACTTGTTTGTTATAATATTGACGACCAAATATCGTGAGGGGGAACCTTTATGAAAACCTGGGATTTGAACGGCGAGTGGACACTTGCCTGTTATGATTACCGTGAGGAGATGCCCGAAACGCCCGATTTCGGTGAGCCGAAAATGACGCTTACAGCTACCGTGCCGGGTGATGTGCACGCCGACTTGCAAAAGGCAGGCGTGCTCGACGCGGTGTTTTACAGCGACAACTACTTGAACGCCGCCTGGGTGCCCGAAAGCGACTGGTGCTACACCCGTGAATTCACGGTGGACACGCTGGAAGCGCGCAACGAACTCGTGTTTGGCGGATTGGATCTGTATGCCGTCATCTACCTGAATGGGCAGAAGGTGGGGGAGACCGAAAACGCCCTCATTCCTCACCATATTTTGGTGGATGGCGTGATCCGTGAAGGGGTGAACACCCTCGCGGTGTATTTCCGCTCGGTGCGCAAGATCGGGGACACCTTCCCGAAAGAGCAGTACGGTGGTTGCTTTGATACCGCACGCTTGTTTATGCGCAAAGCGCAATGCCAGTTCAGTTGGGACTGGGCGCCTGCCTTGCCTGCCGTGGGCATTTGGCAGGGTGTGCAGTTGGTGTCCCGTGCGGGTCACCGCATCCTCTCGCATCGGTTCGACACCCGTTTGGACGGGCGTGTCACCCTCTTTTTTGAGATCGACGGCGAGGGCGCCAAATGGTCGGGTGACACACAGGAGTTTGAACGCAAACTCATTTCGGTGGATGTGCCGCGTTCCGAACGCACCTACCGTGTGAAACTCACAGTGCAAAACGGAAAAGAGACCATCGAAGTGGATCGCGCTTTCCAGGATTACCGCGAATTCTTCACCTTCACGGTGGAGGATCCGCAATGGTGGTGGCCGCACGACATGGGCGAGCAACCACTGTATCCCTACACCTTCTCCTATTATGAAGACGGCGTGCTCAGCGACGAGGTGTCGGGTCACTTTGCCATTCGCACGGTGGAACTCAACGAGGAGCCGCGCGATTATGACGAAGACGGTCTCAAATGCGAACTGCTGGTGAACGGCGAGCGCACCTTCCTGAAGGGTGGCAACTGGGTGCCGATGGATTGTTTCCCCGGCACCGTGACCGAAGAACGCTATCGCCGCATTCTCACCCTGGCGAAAGAGGGCAATGTCAACGCTTTCCGCATTTGGGGCGGCGGCATTTATGAGCAGGATGCGTTTTATAACATCTGTGACGAACTGGGTATTCTTATTTGGCAGGATTTCGGTTTTGCTTGTGCCGAAGTGCCGGTCGATTATCCCGGCTTCAAAGATCTGGTGAAGATCGAAATCGACACGGTGGTGCGCCGCTTGGCCAACCACCCCTGTATTGCCATCTGGTGCGGCGGTAACGAGCGCAACGGTTGTTTCGGCTATTTCCCGTGTCAGGGCGAAGAGCTGTTCCTTTACACCATGCGCGGCATCGTGAACGGCTTGGATCCCTCCCGTCCGTATGTGGACAGCAGTCCCTACGGCTATAACCACATGGGCGGTCGCAGCCGCAGCGGCGATCATCACACCTCTTCCTTTAACATCGGCAGCACGCTGGATTGGAACGAGCGCCGCGAGCGATTTCGCTCCACCACAAGCGGTATGGCGACCGCAGTCGGCTCTATGGGCTTTCCGCCGATGACCAGTTTGAAAAAGTATATCCCCGAGGGAGAGATGACCCACGACAGCCGTGTGATCGACCGGCACTTTGTGCGTAACCCCCACGGCGGCAAGGCGTTTTTGGAACAGGAATACGAATTGGCAAACGATATGTTCGGTGAATGCGCCGATTTCAATGACTTTGCGAAGAAATCCGCCTGCGCACAGGTGGAATATGTGAAACTCGACACCGCGTTCCACCGCAGCCGCAAAGGCAACTGTTCCGCTTCGCTTTTGTGGATGTTTAACGATTGCTGGCCCTGCGGCACCTGGTCGGTGGTGGACTACTACCTTGAGCCGAAAGCGGCGTATTACGCATTGAAGGACGTGTGTGTGCCGGCCGAGGTGCTCATCGTCAACCGTCCCGACGGGCTTGGTGCGTGGGCGGTGAACGATACGCGCCGTGACGTGAACGGCACCCTTACGGTGGGGCAGATGGACGTGGACGGCACGGTGGTGTTCCGCGAAACGATGGAGATCACCATCCCTGCTTGCGGTTCGGTGAAGGTGTACGATTTTGTGAATGCCGAAACCGCCCGTCCGAACAGTTTTGTGTTCGCCCTCTTCTCGCACGATGGCGAGCAAACACAAAGCGTGTGGTTCTTCGAAAACTGGCACGAAATTGAATGGCCGCAGCCTATCCTCACCGTGACGGCGGATCAGCGCAACAAGCACGCGATCACTGTTACGCTCACGAGCGAAAAATACACCCGTTTCGTGCGGTTGCAGGGGCTTGGCGACGAGGTGACCTACAGCGACAACTACTTCGATCTGTTGCCGGGCGTGAAAAAAGTGGTCACCATCACCGCCGAAAAGCAGATTTCGATGGACGACATCACGGTGGATCACTGGTTGACCGATTGGAAAGACTGACCGATCTGCTCACCCTAACCGTTAAAAACGCACGTATGCAACAGCGCATACGTGCGTTTTCTCTTTGTTCGCTTGAAAAAAGCATGGCAATATGGTATACTATCTTCAAATTTACGGACATACTACCCTCAAGGGAGGAAAAATCGATGAAAGTTGCTTTTTTTGATGCCAAACCCTATGACAAGCCGTCTTTTGAGCGGTACGGTGCCGAAGTGGGGTTGCGTTTTAAGTTTTATGAAACCAAGTTGACCGAGGACACGGTGGCGTTGGCGCGCGGTTGCGTGGGTATTTGCATTTTCGTAAACGATGAGGTCACCCCTTCCATCATCGACCGATTGGTGGAAGAGGGATGCCGATTCATCGCGCTGCGCTGTGCCGGTTACAACAATGTCGATCTTGCCTATCTGGGGGACAAGATGCCGGTGTTTCACGTGCCGGCGTATTCACCCCATTCGGTGGCAGAACACGCGATGGCGATGTTGCTCACCTCCATTCGCCGCATTCACAAGGCGTATATCCGTACCCGTGACTTCAATTTCAGTTTAAACGGGATGACCGGCTTCGACCTGCACGGCAAAACCGTCGGTGTGGTGGGTACGGGTAAGATCGGACGTTGTTTCATCGATATTTGCCACGGATTCGGTATGCGCGTGCTGGCGTATGATAAATACCCTGCCGACCTTGACGGTGTGGAATACGTGGATACCGACACGCTGTTTCGGGAAAGTGACATCATCTCGCTCCATTGTCCGCTCACCAAGGAGACCTATCACATGATCGATGACACGGCGATTCGCCAAATGAAGTCACGTGCTATCATCATCAACACGTCGCGCGGTGCTCTGATCAATGCGGAAGATCTGTTGATGGCGATCAAAGAGAGGCGCATCGGCGGCGCATGTCTCGACGTGTACGAGGAAGAATCGGAATTCTTCTTTGAAGATTTTTCCAACCACATTGTGGCAGACGATATTTTGACCCGTCTCATTTCGATGCCCAACGTTATCGTGACCTCTCACCAAGCCTTCCTGACCGAAGAAGCGCTGGACAGCATTGCCGAAACAACGGTGGAGAACATCACGAACTATCTCACCGACGGCACGTTACAAAATCAAGTGAAGAAATAAGAAAGATATGCTATACTGAATCTCAAAAGGGGGGAGTAATATGAAGGTGAACTATCAGCAACAATGCGATGCGCGCATTGCGGCACATACCGACCGTGGGGAAACCCCCTCGCTGCTGTTGCACAGTTGTTGTGCGCCGTGCAGCAGTTACGTGCTGGAATATCTGTCGCAATTCTTTTCCATCACCGTTTTGTATTACAACCCCAATATCTATCCCGACGAGGAATACTACCACCGTGTGCGCGAACAAGAGGAGTTTATTCGGCGTTTTCCTGCCAAGCATCCCATTTCCTTTGTGGAAGGAGTGTTTGATAAGGAACGGTTTTATGACACGGTGCGCGGTATGGAACACCTGCCCGAAGGGGATGCGCGGTGCTTTGCTTGCTATGAACTGCGCCTGCGCGAAGCGGCACGGGAAGCGTCAGTGCGCGGTATGGACTATTTTTGCACCACCTTGTCCATCAGTCCGCTCAAAAATGCCGAAAAGTTGAACGAGATCGGTGAGCGGCTCGCTGTGGAATACGGAGTAAACTATCTGCCGTCGGATTTCAAAAAGAAGAATGGGTATAAGCGTTCGGTGGAACTGTCGCGCGAATACGGGATGTACCGTCAGGATTACTGCGGATGCGTGTTTTCCATGCGAGGTGAAAACGAAACCTAACAAAAAACCGCCGTATTAAGACGGGTGGAGTTAGGGATAAAATTGGAGAGGATGTATCGTCGAAGATACATCCTCTCTGTTTGTTTTGTGAATATTCACACCACTTCGAAAGTGGCTGTGACCCC
>JAZONO010000064.1:0-2826 GCA_045654545.1 Acutalibacteraceae bacterium | reverse complement strand
ACCGCCGTCAAGCGCACGCTTGGCGGCGGGGCTTTTTTGTTGTGTGGTGTGTTGCAAGATGAAGCGGTATATGCTAAAATGAAAAAAGGAGGCGATACTATGTGTGATTTTTCCAAACAAAGTCATGTGAAAGCATATCTTACAACCGTTTTGCAAAAAGCCAAAGGGCAGAAGATCAAAGCGGTATTTTCGCCTACGCATATGTCTTGGTTTAATCGGCGAGAAATTCGACGTTATTGGATCGATGATGCCATCTATATCCTGTTTGAGGACGATATGGCGCTGGTGATCGATTATCTGTATATTGACGAAATGAAAATGGAGTATCGCGCGCTAACCTTGGAGGAGAGGGGAGATTATGAAGCCGGTTGTGAAGAAGGGCGTTTGGAGAAAGATTGGTTTCATTGCACGACCGCTCACGCGCAAAGTGTCAACGGGCCGGTTGTTTATAAAGAAACGTGTACACTGGAATACGGCACCGTTGTGGATTTCTCGATACGTGCGGTAACGGAAGAATATTTGAAGTGGGTGACTGTTCCCGGGCGTAAGAGCGTTGTATTGATTGATGCAATGGCCACCGAGGAAACGTTTGACCAAATTGAACTGATTATGGATAACGGAAACCGTATTCGGATATGTCCAGATCAGGCTGACAGCGATGGATACATGTATGTGTGGTCGGATGAAGAAAAGGTAACGGTCGAAGATGTGTAAAAACACGTTTGCTGAAACGAGGTAATGTGCAGAATGCGTTGTTTAGACAGAAAACGTCTAAACAACGCATTCTTTGTCTGTCGGGAGGACGATCTCCATACACAGGGACGGTTTGTCGTCTCCTGTCTCACAGCGAAATCATACCATCTGTTGTTTAGACGAAAAACGTCTAAACAACAGATTTATGTGTGGCAATATGTGGTGATGGCAGTTGGTACGGTTTTTTGTGTTGTGAGAAAAACCTCTTGACAAAATGCGACTACAAGTGTAGAATAGAGTTAACGACTACGAATGTAGTCGTACATGGAACGAGCGGAAACCAAAGGGGAATCGGTGAAAAAAGGGGGGATGATCGAGTGGCGCCGAGGAGGGGGCGCGCAAGCAAAGCTCCGGGAAACGGTGCACAAAGAGGGCGCACGTAAGCAAAGGCACGAGCGGAAGGCTTACGCGAGAAAAAGCAAGGGGAACACCGTGTGAAAAAGAGATACACACAACGGGACGGCATGCCGCGCGGTGTGCAAATGAGAAGCGTATGAGAGAAGGGTGCTTTGGAAAATGCAGGTGCGCGCTGCTGTTGTTTCGGAAAAGCGGGGCAAACAAAACAGGGCGAAAAAGCAAACAAATTGTTAAAATGCCGAAAAAAGATAAAAAATTTTCGATTTTTTTGCCGTTTTGCCTTGAAAAATTTCTTCATATTGTGTATTATATAGATAATGGCTAAATGGCGAAATAGGCTTTTCGCCGTCCCAGAGGGGAAGGGCCACGGAGCGAAGGTATCTCACAGCGCACACACGGCGGAGAGTAGGGCAGAGTTGCCGCGCCGCCCGATGCTGTGGGACGACCGACCGACTCAATATGAAAAGTGAGGAGAATTGTTATGTCCAATCGCTTGTTCCAGGGTGTCGTTCATCAAATGTGGGAAGCCGCGGGGCGCAACATCGGCGTGATTGATGAGACCTTGACGGTCGTCGCGTGCAGCGATCTGTCCCGTGTGGGAGAGACTGCCGATATGGTATCGGCGGAATCCTTTGCCGCGCAGGATGCGTTTGTGGTGGATGGGTTTACATATAAGCCCTTCGGCAACCGTCCGCACTGCGAGTTTGTGCTGTTTGTGGAAGGGGACGACGACGAAGCTGTGCGTTACGCCGCGTTGCTCGCCGTGTCGCTTCAGAACATCAAGCAGTATTACGACGAGAAATACGATCGCAGCAACTTTGTGAAAAACGTGATTCTCGACAACATTCTGCAAGGCGATATTTTTCTGAAAGCGCGTGAACTGCACTTCAATAGCGACGTCAGCCGTGCGGTGTTGCTCATCCGCATTGCAAACACGACGGACATTTCCGCGTTTGATGTGATCCAGAATCTGTTCCCCGACAAGGCGAAGGATTTTGTCATCAACATCAACGAAACCGACATTGCGCTGGTGAAAGAGATCCGTCCCGGTGTGGAAAGCCGTGATCTTGAAAAACTGGCACGTTCCATCGTGGATACGCTGGGCAGCGAGTTCTATACCCACGCATCCATCGGTATCGGCACCGTGGTGGAGGGCATCAAGGAATTGGCGCACTCCTTCAAAGAAGCGCAGGTGGCATTGGAAGTCGGCAAGGTGTTCGACACCGAAAAGACCATTGTCAGCTACGACAATCTGGGCATTGCCCGTTTGATCTATCAGTTGCCCACCACCCTGTGCGAGATGTTCCTGCGCGAAGTGTTCAAGCGCGGCACCATCGCCTCGCTGGATCAGGAAACGCTCTTCACCATTCAGCGTTTCTTTGAAAACAACCTGAACGTGTCCGAAACCTCGCGTAAACTGTTTGTGCACCGCAACACGCTGGTGTACCGTCTGGAAAAGATCAAGCGCCTGACCGGTCTGGATCTGCGTGAGTTTGACGACGCCATTGTCTTCAAGATGGCGCTGATGGTTAAGAAGTACCTGACGGCGAAACCGGTGAAATATTAAGTTCCGACATCAAAAAGATGCGCCGCCCTTCTCTCTTGAACGGCGGCGACCTTTTTGAAGGCAGACATTTCCGCTTGTTCCCACGGGTGCCTTAAGGTGACGCGAGTAATCCGAACCTGCCTCTAAGCGGCATATTTCGGTGTTTTCCG
>JAZONO010000063.1:0-5193 GCA_045654545.1 Acutalibacteraceae bacterium | reverse complement strand
AGCCAAGACACACTCTCCTAAATCTCTACCCATAACTCCCATATGGTGGGTGCTTTCTTTACTCCGCATCTTGCAAAACTTTCAAATATTGTTGTGCACATTTATACACGTTGCCGCCGCCCATGGTGAGCACCAAGTCGCCCTCGGCGGCGTGCTCTTTTAAATAAGCGATCACATCCTCAAAGGTGGGCAAATACCGCCCGTTTGGCATGCGGTCGGTGATGTCCTTGGAGGAAACTTCACCGGCATCCTGTTCACGCGAACCCAAGATGTCGCACACCAACGCTTCGTCCGCCAGCGAAAGTGCTTCGGCAAACTCCGAAAGCAACCGCTTGGTGCGCGAGAAGGTGAACGGCTGGAACACCGCCCACACGCGACGGTAGGGGAGGGATTTGGCGGCTTTCAAAGTTGCCGTGATCTCGGTGGGATGGTGGGCGTAATCGTCTGCCACCGTGATGCCGCAAGCATCGCCTAAAAATTCAAACCGCCGCCCTGCTCCGCGGAACGCCGCCAGTCCTGCCGCGATCTGTTCGGCCGTTGCGCCGCAAAGGAACGCCGCCGCGGCCGCCGCCATGGAGTTGTGCACGTTGTGTGCACCCGGCACACCCAAACGGATGTGAGCAAAGAGGGAGCCGTTGTGATACAGATCGTATTCTCCGAACGCGCCGCCGTGTGTGCCGATGTTTTGTGCACTCCACTCACAGGAGAGATCACGGCCGTAGGTGATGAGTTTCTCGGCAGGGACGTCCGCCACCGCTTTCATGGTGGGAGCGTCATCTGCATTCGCAATGACGCATTGTTCCGCACCTGCCGCAAATTTCTTGAAAGAGGCGATCACTCCGTCGAGATCCCCGAAATAGTCCAGATGATCCGCATCCACGTTCAAAATGACCGCGACCGAGGTCTTCATATTCAAGTAATGATCCAAGAATTCACACGCTTCGCATACCATCCAGTCGCTTTTTCCTGCACGACCGTTGGCGTTAATCAGCGGCAAACGTCCGCCGATGAAGATGCTGGGATCCAGATCCGCCTGCAAAAGAATCTGCGACACCATGGAGGTGGTGCCCGTTTTGCCGTGTGTGCCGGCCACCGACACGGTATGCGGATACCGCCGTGTGATCAACCCCAAAAAGGTGGCGCGTTCCATCAGCGGGATGCCCTTTTCGGCGGCGGATGCCAACTCGGGATGGTCGGTGCGGATAGCGGCGGTGTACACCACCAATTCGGCGTGATCCGCGTTCCCTGCCGCAAGCGGCAGCGAAACGGGGATGCCGAGCGATTGCATCCGTTTCAAGTTATCCGAAGCGTAATCGTCCGATCCGCTCACTTCATATCCCAACGCCAACAGCATTTCCGCCAGTGGGCACATACCCGAACCGCCGATGCCGGTGAAATGCACACGGCGTACGGTTTGCAACAGATCCTGTGACATAATTCCAATCGTCCTTTCACGGTACCATATAGTATTAGTATAAAGCAAAACGTGGAAAAAGGGAACACCTAAATGCAATTTTTTTGCATTAAATTTTGCGGTTTTGGGGATTTTTTGTCGTTGGGTAGTTGTATATTTAAAGGAAAAGTAGTATAATAAATTATTATCATCATTCATTCTTTATATTTTTGGGAGGGAGACCGATGGCTTTCAAACGGTGGAAAACCGCGCCGCTGGACAAAGACAGCGCCGCCGCATTGGCGGAAGCCTGCGGATTACACCCTTTTTTGGCGTTGATGCTTTCTCAACGCGGTGTGGAAACCCCCGAAGATGCCGAAGCGTTTTTGCTCGGCGGTGAATTGCAAGACGATCCCTTTGGGTTTCAGGATATGGATACGGCGGTGGAGCGAATCCAACGCGCAATCGACGGCGGGGAACGCATCGCCGTGTTTGGCGATTACGATGCCGACGGTGTGACCGCGACGGCACTTTTGTACACCTATTTGTGTGAAAAGAATGCCGACGTGTTTTACCGCATCCCGAAACGGGAAGGGGAGGACGAAGGCTACGGTTTGCGTGCGTGCACGGTGGATATGTTGGCCGCCGCAGGGGCACAGTTGATCGTTACGGTGGATAACGGTGTCACGTCGGTGGAAGCGGTGGCACATGCGAAAGAATTGGGAATCGACGTGGTGGTGACCGATCACCATCAACCGCAAGATATTTTACCCGATGCGGTGGCGGTGGTGGACCCACACCGCGCGGATTGCGGCAGTCTGTTCAAAGAATATGCCGGTGTCGGCGTGGCATTCAAACTGGTGTGCGCCCTGGAAGGGGACGAGGAAGCAATGCTCTCCTCCTTTGCCGATCTGGTGGCATTGGGCACGCTGGCGGACGTGATGTCGCTCACGGGGGAAAACCGTTTACTGGTGCGTGAGGGCTTGCGTGTAATGGCGCGTGGTGAGCGTGTGGGATTGCGTGCGTTGGCAGAAGTGGCAGGCGTGGCGGATAAGACCATCACCTCGTCGGTGGCGCTGTTTTCGCTCGCACCGCGCATCAATGCCGCCGGGCGTATGGGTGAGCCGCAAAAAGCGGCACAACTCCTGCTTTCCGAGGATGAAACCGAAGCCGCCGCGTTGGCAGGCGAAATACACGCGTTGAACACCAAACGCCAAACGGTGGAAGCGGAGATTTTGGAAGAGGTCACCGCCCGTTTGGAGCGTGAACCGTCTCTGCTTCACGATCGCGTGCTGGTGGTGGAAGGTGAAAACTGGTATCCCGGTGTGGTCGGCATTATTGCCGCACGTTTGCTGGAACGGTATGGCAAACCCTGCTTGGTGTTGAACGCCGAAGGAGACGTAACCCACGGGTCAGGGCGCAGTATCGAAGGGTTTTCGCTGTTTGATGCGCTCACCGCGTGTAGCGATATATTGGAAAATTACGGCGGACACGAACTGGCGGCCGGCGTGACGGTGCAAACCGCAAACGTTGCACAATCCCGCCGCCGCATCAACGCCTATGCCGCCGCACACTAACCCACGATGCCTACACCCTCGTTGCGGTTGGATTTTAAGTTGCGTCCCGGTCAGGTGGATGTGGAGAAATTACAGTTGATCGCGGCGTTGGAACCGTTTGGAAGCGGCAACCCGTCTCCGGTGTTTCAACTGTCGGATATGCGGCTGGAAAACATCACCCCCGTGGGCAACGGGCGGCATTTGCGCTTGGCATTTTCACGCGATGGCGTGATGATGAGCGCCATGAAATTCCAAACCACCACGGCGGAATTTCCCGTGCCGTGCGGCACGAAACTGCATTTGGCGGTCACGTTGGAACGCAATGAGTTTCGCGGTGTGGTGAGCCCGTCGGTCATTATTAAGGACATTCACTTTGCCGAAACCGATCAGGACATGTTCCTCACGGAATCGGCGCGTGTAGAGGCATTGCTTCGCCGTGAAACGGTGGAGGATGCCGCCGCGTGTGTTCCCGAACGGGCGCACACCACGGCACTTTACCGCCTGCTTCACGCAGCCGGCAGATGGGTGGGTAACGTGGAACAGTTGTGGCACGCTGTGGGCACCGATATGCGGCTGTCGCAGTTGATGGTGGCGCTCAAAAGTCTGGAGGAAGCGGCACTCGTGAAGGTGAACGACACAGGCGATCGCCTCACCCTCACGGTGCTTCCTGCCGAAGGCAAAGCGGATTTGAACGCCACGCCTATTATGCAGTTTTTACATAGCTTATGAAGGGATCGGTAACCGTATGATTACCACAGAGAGTGTCGTTCGTACACTGAAAGAAACCATCATTAAAAGTGAAAAGAACTACGATTTAGAGGCGATCGAACGCGCCATAACCGTAGCAACGGCGGCACACGAAGGGCAAAACCGTGCATCGGGCGAACCCTACATTTGCCATCCCTTGTCGGTTGCCACCATTTTGGTGGAACTCGGCATGGATTCCGAAGCGGTGGTGGCGGCGATTCTGCACGACGTGGTGGAAGATACGTCGGTGGAACTGGCGGATCTGCGCCGTCAGTTTGGCGACAACGTGGCGGCATTGGTGGACGGTGTTACCAAGATCACCAAGATCTCCTTCTATTCGCGTGAGGAACAGCAGGCGGAAAACATCCGCAAAATGTTGCTTGCCATGTCGGAAGATATCCGTGTGGTCATTATCAAACTGGCCGACCGTTTGCACAATATGCGCACACGTGAAGGCTGGGGCGAGCAAAAGCGCCGCGACAAGGCAAAGGAAACCATGGACATCTATGCGCCGCTTGCGCACCGTCTTGGTATCCGCGCCATGAAAGAGGAACTGGAAGATCTGTCGCTTCGTGAACTGGATCCCATCGGCTATCACGATATTGAAGAAGCGTTGGAACTGCGCAAACACGAGCGTGATGAGTTTCTGGCGGAATTGCAGAAGAAACTTACCGACCGTTTGGGTGAATACGGGATGCATCCGTATCTTTCGGGGCGTATCAAGAGCATTGCCGGCATCTATCGTAAGATGTACGTGCAGGGGAAAACGCTGGATGAGATCTATGACGTGTATGCTGTCCGCGTGATCGTGGATACGGTGAACGATTGCTACAATGTGCTTGGCATCATCCACGATATGTACAACCCCCTGCCCAACCGGTTTAAGGATTACATCTCCACTCCAAAACCGAATATGTACCAATCCCTGCACACCACGCTGATCGGTAAGGAGAAGATTCCGTTTGAGGTGCAGATCCGCACGTGGGAAATGCATTACACGGCGGAATACGGTATCGCGGCGCACTGGAAGTATAAACTCGGCATTCAGCGCAAGGATAAGTTGGAAGACCGTCTGGCGTGGGTGCGTCAGTTCATTGAAAATCAAAAAGATGTGGACGATGCGGAAGAGATCGTGCGCAGTATCAAATCCGATTTCACGTCGGAAGACGTGTTCATTTTCACCCCCAAGGGTGACGTGATCTCCCTGCCGCTGGGCAGTACGGTGGTGGACTTTGCGTATGCCATCCACTCGGCGGTGGGCAACCGCATGACAGGTGCCAAGGTAGACGGGCGCATTGTGCCGCTGGATTATCAGGTGAAAAACAGCGAGATCGTGGAGATCCTCACCACCTCTGCGGAAGGGCGCGGACCGAACCGCGATTGGCTCAATTTCGTGCGCACAGGTGAAGCGCGCAACAAGATCCGTGCGTGGTTCAAGAAAGAGCGCCGTGAAGAGAACATTCAAAAAGGCAAACAGGATCTCGAACGGGAAATGCA
>JAZONO010000062.1:0-10246 GCA_045654545.1 Acutalibacteraceae bacterium | reverse complement strand
TGGCGCTCGCCAACGAAGTGACCGACTTGGGGCAAGCGTACTATAACGATGCGGCGTTTGCGCAGTGGGTGTCCCACGCGGCGCTGTGGGCCCAACGGTTTTGTAAATAATTATCATTGACATAAAGAGGAGAGGAACGTAATGGGTAAGGACGTTATTGTGGCGTGCGATTTTGCGAGCGCCGAACAGGTGTTTGCCTTTTTGGACAAGTTCACGGGGCGCAAGCCGTTTGTGAAGATCGGCATGGAACTGTTTTATGCCGAAGGTCCGTCCATCGTGCGCGAAATCAAAAAGCGCGGTCACAAGATCTTTTTGGATCTGAAACTGCACGACATCCCCAACACGGTGAAGAAGGCGATGAGCGTTCTGTCCGGTTTGGATGTGGATATCACCAACCTGCACGCAGGCGGCACGGTGCGCATGATGGAAGCCGCGGTGGAAGGGCTCACCCGTCCCGACGGCACACGTCCTCTGCTGATTGCGGTGACCCAGCTCACCTCCACCGATCAAGAGAGCATGAGTTGTGACCTGCTCATTCACGAGCCGATCGATCAAGTGGTGATGCACTATGCCGCCAATGCCAAAAAGGCAGGGTTGGACGGCGTGGTCTGCTCGCCGCTGGAAGCCGGCAAGGTGCACGACACCTGCGGTGCGGATTTCCTCACCATCACGCCGGGTGTGCGCTTTGCAGATGGGGACATCGGCGATCAAAAGCGCGTTATGACCCCTGCCGAAGCGAAAAAGATCGGTTCGGACTACATCGTGGTGGGACGTCCCATCACAGCGGCAGACGATCCGGTGGCGGCATACGAACGCTGTGTGCGTGAATTCTGTGATTGATTATTGAAGAGGAGATACAGACGATGGAAGCCTACAAGAGAGAGTTTATCGAATTTTTGGAAGGTGCCGGTGTGCTGAAATTCGGCGACTTCACGGCAAAGAGCGGTCGTAAGATCCCGTATTTCATCAATGCGGGCGATATCAAGACGGGCGATCAGATCGCAAAACTCGGCGAATTCTACGCCAAGGCGTATTTCGAAAAGGTTGGCAATCGCCGCACCGTGCTGTACGGCCCTGCGTATAAGGGTATTCCGATCGCTGTGTCGGTGGCGTGCGCGCTGTCCAAAGAAGGGCTGGATGTGCCGTTCTTCTTCAACCGTAAGGAAGAAAAAGATCACGGCGAAGGCGGCGTGTTTGTCGGTTACAAACCGCAAGCAGGTGAAGAAGTGGTCATTGTGGAAGACGTCATCACCGCCGGTACCGCCATTCGCGAAAGCATGGCGATCCTCTCCAAACTGGAGGGCGTGAAAGTGGCGGCCACCTTCGTGATGGTGGATCGCAAGGAAAAGGGGCAAACCGAAAAATCCGCCATGGCAGAAGTCGGTGAAGAGTACGGGTTCCCCGTGTATTCGGTGGTGGACGTGTACGACATCATTGAATATCTGGAAGAGGATGCCGCCAACGCCGAAAACGTACAGCGCATCAAGAACTATCTTGCCGTGAACGGAGCAAAAGCATGAGAAGTCTGATCGATATTGTGGACTTTACGCCGGCAGAATTGGACGAATTGATTGCCACTGCCTGCGACATAATGGAGCATCCCGAAGCCTATGCCGAGCGTTGCCGCGGCAAAAAGCTCGCCACCTTGTTCTTTGAACCTTCCACGCGCACGCGGTTGAGTTTTGAAGCGGCGATGTTGGAATTGGGTGGCAGCGTGATCGGCTTTTCCGAGGCAAACAGTTCTTCCGCCGCCAAGGGGGAGAGCATTGCCGACACGGCAAAGACCATCAGTTGCTATGCCGACATCATTGCCATGCGCCACCCCAAAGAGGGCGCACCGCTGGTGGCGGCGATGAATGCATCGGTGCCCGTGATCAACGCAGGGGACGGCGGTCATTGCCACCCTACCCAGACGTTGGCAGACCTGCTCACCATCTACCGTGAAAAGGGGCGCTTTTCGGGTCTCACCGTGGGTTTCTGCGGCGACTTGAAGTTCGGTCGCACGGTGCATTCGCTCATCGGTGCACTGTCGCGGTACACCGATATCAAGGTGGTGCTCATCTCTCCCGAAGAGTTGAAACTGCCGAGTTATGTCAAAAAGGAAGTACTGCAAAAGAACGGCATTCCCTATGAGCAGACCACCGATCTCGAATCGGTGATGCCCAAACTGGACATTTTGTATATGACCCGTGTGCAACGCGAACGTTTCTTCAACGAGGAAGATTACCTGCGTTTGAAGGACAGTTATGTGTTGGAACCGCGCAAACTGCAAAATGCCAAAGCGGATCTGTGCATCATGCACCCCCTGCCGCGTGTGAACGAGATCAGCGTGGCGGTGGACAACGATCCCCGTGCTTGCTATTTCAAGCAGGTGTTGAACGGCAAATATATGCGCATGGCGCTGATTTTGAAACTACTCCGGGAGGCGAAGGTATGAATATCGATTCCATCGTGAACGGTGCGGTGATCGATCATATCACCGCCGGTCGCGGCATGCGACTGTATGAACTTCTGCATCTTGAGCAAGTGGATTGCCCCGTGGCGATCATTAAAAACGTGAATAGCCGCAAACTGGGCAAAAAAGACATCATCAAAGTGGATGCGGCTATTCCGCTGAACTTTGACGTGATCGGCTACGTCGATCCCGGCGTGACGGTGAACATCATTAAGGAAGGCAAGTTGATCGAAAAAAAGACGATCGACAAACCCGAACGGCTCGTGAACGTGATTCATTGCCGCAACCCCCGTTGCATCACCTCCACCGAGCAGGAACTCGATCACATCTTCAAATTGACCGACCGTGAAAACAGCGTGTACCGCTGTTTGTACTGTGAAACCAAAGCATAATGTAAGGAGACAGAACTATGGCTACTTTTATCAATGAACCCTCGCACACTTTTAACGAATATCTGTTGATCCCCGGCTATTCCTCCAGCGAATGTGTGCCGGCGAACGTGTCGCTCAAAACGCCGCTTGTGAAGTTCAAGCGTGGGGAAGAGCCGGCAATCACCATGAACATTCCGCTGGTTTCCGCCATTATGCAGTCGGTGTCGGGCGATCGTCTGGCGGTGGCGCTCGCAACCGAAGGCGGCGTTTCCTTCATTTACGGCTCGCAGTCCATCGAAGATGAAGCCGCTATGGTGAAACGCGCCAAGAGTTACAAAGCCGGCTTTGTCACCAGCGATTCGAACGTTTCGCCGGATTCCACCATGGCGGATGTGGTTGCGCTGAAAGAGGCGACCGGTCACTCCACCGTGGCGGTAACGGAAGACGGCACGGCAAACGGCCGTTTGATGGGTATTGTCACCGGTCGCGACTATCGTGTCAGCCGTATGGATCCCAACACCAAGGTGTCCGAGTTCATGACTCCTTTGGATAAATTGATCTGTGCCAAAGAAGGCACCACGTTGAAAGAAGCGAACGACATCATTTGGGATAACAAATTGAACTCGCTCCCCATCGTGAACGACGAAGGTCAGTTGTGCTATTTCGTGTTCCGCAAGGACTACGATACCCACAAGCAGAACCCGAACGAACTGTTGGATGCCTCCAAACGCTACGTTGTGGGCGCCGGCATCAACACGCGTGACTATGCCGAGCGCGTGCCGGCTTTGGTGGAAGCCGGTGCGGACGTTTTGTGCATCGACTCCTCCGAAGGCTTCTCCGAATGGCAGAAACTCACCATCGATTGGATCCGTGCGCATTACGGCGACAGTGTGAAGGTCGGTGCAGGTAACGTGGTGGATGCGGATGGGTTCCGTTTCCTCGCGGAGAGCGGTGCGGACTTTATCAAGGTCGGCATTGGCGGCGGTTCCATCTGCATCACCCGTGAAACCAAGGGTATTGGTCGCGGTCAGGCCACCGCGCTGATCGAAGTGTGCAAAGCGCGTGACGAGTATTATGAGGAAACGGGCATTTACGTTCCCGTCTGCTCGGATGGCGGCATTGTGTACGACCATCATCTCACTCTCGCACTTGCGATGGGTGCCGACTTCATCATGTTGGGTCGCTATTTCGCCCGTTTCGACGAAAGCCCCACCAACAAGGTGAACATCAACGGCACCTACTACAAAGAGTATTGGGGCGAAGGTTCCAACCGTGCGCGCAACTGGCAGCGCTATGACCTCGGCGGCGACAAGAAACTCTCCTTCGAGGAAGGTGTGGATTCCTACGTGCCGTATGCCGGTACGCTCAAAGATAACGTGGCGCTTTCGCTCAGCAAGGTGAAATCCACCATGTGCAACTGCGGCGCGCTCAGCATCCCCGAGTTGCAGAAGAAGGCGAAACTCACCCTCGTGTCGGCCACCAGTATCATTGAAGGCGGCGCACACGACGTTATCCAAAAGGAAAAGAGCACGGCGATCAAGTAAAAAAGCCTAACAACGCGCCGCGGAGGTGTTCCGCGGCGCGCACAATTTTGCGTGAGGGAGTGACGATCGGTGACGTTCCAACAACTGATGCGTTGTCTTGAAAAGACGCCCGTTATCGCCGCCGTGGGAGGAATAAACAATGGATATTCGTAAGGAATCGCTCAAAAAGCACTATGAATGGAACGGCAAGATCGAAGTGATCTCCCGTGCACCTATCAACAGCCGTGAGGATCTTTCGCTCGCCTACACCCCCGGTGTGGCGGAACCGTGCCTTGAAATTCAAAAGGACGTAAGCAAGTCGTATGAGCTGACCCGCCGTTCCAACTTGGTGGCGGTGGTGACCGACGGCACGGCGGTGCTCGGTCTCGGTGACATCGGTCCCGAAGCCGGTATGCCCGTGATGGAAGGCAAGTGTGCGCTGTTCAAAGCGTTTGCCGATGTGGATGCCTTCCCTTTGTGCATCAAGTCGAAGGACGTGGATGAGATCGTCCGCACGGTGTATCTGCTCTCGGGCAGTTTTGGCGGTATTAACCTTGAGGATATCGCCGCACCCCGTTGTTTTGAAATCGAGCAGAAACTCAAAAAAATCTGCGACATCCCGATCTTCCATGACGATCAGCACGGCACCGCCATCGTGGTGGCGGCGGCGCTCATCAATGCGCTGGAACTGGTGAAAAAGCAGATCGGCGATGTGCAGGTGGTCATCAACGGTGCCGGCTCGGCAGGCATTGCCATCGGCAAGCATTTGATGAATATGGGTGTCAAACACCTCACTTTCTGCGACCGTTTCGGCATCATCGCACAAGGGGACGAGCACAACAACTCGGCGCAGGAAGAGATGGCAAAGGTCACCAATCGCGCTCAAAAGAAGGGCACGCTCGCGGATGCGTTGGTCGGTGCCGATGTGTTCATCGGTGTGTCGGCACCCAACCTCGTAACTCCCGAAATGGTGAAATCCATGGCGACCGATGCGGTGCTGTTCCCGATGGCGAATCCCACCCCCGAAATTATGCCCGACGTGGCGAAAGCCGCGGGTGCGCGCGTGGTGGGCACGGGTCGTTCGGATTTCCCGAACCAGATCAACAACGTGTTGGCGTTCCCCGGCATTTTCCGCGGTGCGCTGGATTGCCGCGCATCCTGCATCAATGAAGAGATGAAGGTCGCCACCTCCTATGCACTCGCCTCGCTGATTCCCGACGACGAGATCACCGAGGAAAATATCATTGCCCCGGCATTGGATAAGCGCGTGGCACAGGTGGTGGCCGAAGCGGTCATCAAAACTGCACGCGAAACCGGCGTGGCAAGGAAATAATACGGGAAGGTGCATTTCACGGAATGCACCTTTTTTGACAAAATACTTGTTTTTCTCCACCTATTATGTTATATTTACAAAGTAAGCATAATTGTGAAAAGGTGGAGAATGAACAATGAAAACATATTGGCGATATACGGATAACGCGGCGCGGTGGAAATACGATTCCCCGTTTGAAAATTGGTTGTCCCATCGCGCTGATCACAACGAGTGGGTGAAATGCTTATATGTGGGTTTTTATCGCTTGTTCGACAGAGGGTTTTACCAAAAAGGACTTCCTCTTGTCGAACGTGAAATCGACACATTTTTGCAAAGCGGGGGCAAGTTGCCCTTTTCTCGCAAAAAAACGGTGCGCGATATGGTGTATTCACTCCATCGTTTCGGCACCATGTTCAATGAGTATTTTCTGTTTGAGTTTTATAATAAAAATGTCTACGGACGCGAAACGTTTATTACTGATAAGCGCCGCTACGAGTATTACCGGCTGATGAATAAAGATGAAAACCTCCAACTGTTCAACAACAAATGGGAAACCTATCGGTTGTTTCAGCCGTATTATAAGCGTGCGGTCATGGTGGTGGAATCCGCCGATCAACTGGATGCGTTCGTTGTCTTTGTGAAAGAACATCCCACGGTCATTGTCAAACCTTTGGAAGGCACCGGCGGTCGTAACGTGCACAAACGAGACGTTCCGCAAGAATGTGCACAAGAGGTGTTCCATGAACTGTTAGCATCCGGTGCGTTTGTTGTGGAAGAAGTAGTGGTACAAAGCGATATAATGGCACAGTTCCATCCCGCTTCGCTCAACACTGTGCGTGTGCCAACGGTGGTCACAGGCGGCAAGGCACAGGTGTTTGCCCCCTTCTTCCGCATGGGAAGTGGCGGCTCGGTCGTGGATAACGCATTCAGTGGCGGCATTTTTGCTACGGTGGATGAAACGACCGGTATTGTGATCTCCCAAGCAGTGAACAAAAGCGGGCAAAGCTTTATCAAACATCCGGACACGGGTGTGACCATTATGGGTTTTCAATTGCCCGAATGGGATAAGGCGGTGGCGTTTGTGCAAGAGTTGGCAACGGTTGTCAAAGGGAACCGCTACACTGCGTGGGATCTGGCATATACCGACAACGGGTGGGTCATGATCGAAGGCAATGCGCGCGGAGAGTTCGTTGGGCAAATGGCGGATAAAAGAGGCCGTCTTGCACAATTGACGAAGTTAATTAAAGAAGAATAATGCAACGCCAAGCAGTCGTCTTTTTTAGGGCGGCTGCTTCGTTGCGACAAAACGGGGGTGTTCGTATGAAGAAAGTGTTGTTTCTCTGTCACGGGAACATCTGCCGTTCACCAATGGCGGAATTTGTGTTTCGGGATCTGGCAGGAGATCGGGTGTATTGTGAATCCAAAGCCGTTTCCGCCGAGGAGATCGGCCATGGCATCTATCCGCCTGCAGCGGCGGTGTTGCGCCAAAAGGGCGTGCCGTTCGGCAACCACCGCGCACGGCAGATCACCCGTGCGGATTACGATGCGTTCGATTACATCGTGGTGATGGAGGAATACAACTTGCCTCGCTTGTTTCGCATCATCGGCAGTGATCCCGAAGGGAAAGTGAGCCGCCTTTTGGATTTCACCGCCACCCCCGGTGACATTGAGGACCCGTGGTACAGCGGCCGTTTCGAGCAGGTATACGAGCAAATTCGCGAAGGTTGTGAAGCGTTGCTTGCCCACGTCACGGCGCAAAGGGAAGAGACAGTACGGTAAAGAAACATCTTTCGCGACGGCAAATTTTGAGCGTTGACATCACCTGTGGGATAATCGGGCTGTTCAACCATCATCGCTTGGTGATCGGTTCAATAAAAATATGCACTCACCTTCGCACCACCCCTTGACATTTTGTTATGAGATGGGGTATACTGTGAGGGTGCAAATCGGGGTGTGGCGCAGTTGGGAGCGCGCGACATTTGGGATGTTGAGGCCGCAGGTTCGAACCCTGTCACTCCGACCAATACTCATTAAGGTTGATTCAAAACGAATCAACCTTAATTTTTTTATGCTTTTTCGCCTGTTATATGCGATTTTGTTTGTACAAGGCGCTGTAAAAACGGGGCTTTGTACTAAAATTGTATCGGGAATATAAGGTTACCGCAATACCTAAAAATACCCAAAATCAGCATTTTCGCCCTCTCCCCGGCGATGAATATTTGCTCCCGTCAACGAACAAATCTGCCGTTAACGAACACTTTTGCCGTCAACGAACACCGAAAACATAACAGGTTATGAATTTAAGGGTGTATTTACTATTGAAGAATTTTATGGTATAATAGAATAAACGATATTCGAACAAAAGCGAGGTGCCGAGGTTATGGCAGAAAAGAAATATATAATTGATAATGCCGAACTGATAGCAGAATGGGATTGGGAGAAAAACAATGAGTTTGGTTTCGATCCGCATAAAATTACTCTTGGATCTGATAAGCGTGTGTTTTGGAAATGTAAAAACGGTCACAGTTGGCAAACCAGTGTTCGTCCCAGGGTTATTGAAAACACAAAGTGTCCATATTGCTCTGGTAAAAAGCCTGTTGCCGGGGTCAATGATTTGGGAACAACTCACCCCGAGCTGTGCTTGGAGTGGAATTATGAAAAGAATATCGCTATTTCTCCCTCAAGTGTATCTAAAGCTTCTACTAAAAAAGTGTGGTGGAAAGGCAAGTGCGGACATGAATGGCAGGCTACCGTTGGCAGCAGAACTGCCGGAAATGGTTGTCCGTATTGCAGCAATGTAAAAGTTTTAGCTGGCTATAACGATTTACTTACGCTCAACCCCGAAATTGCAAAAGAATGGCATCCTACGAAGAATGGTAATTCTAAACCTCAAGATTTCATAGTTGGTTCTGGCAAAAAGGTTTGGTGGAAATGTGAAACCTGCGGATACGAGTGGCAAACAAGTATAGCCAACAGAACAAAAGTCAATGGAACAGGGTGTCCGAAATGCAAAAATGAGTTTACTGCCCTCAGAAATTCAACACCAAATCCCGGCGAAAGTTTATTTGATAAAAATCCTGAATTGGCAAAAGAGTGGCATCCTACAAAAAATGGTGATTTGACACCTAAAGATGTTTTCCCCAGTTCAGATAAAACCATCTGGTGGAAGTGTATTGTAGGACACGAATGGGAAGCTACAATTAATGTTAGAAATAGAGGGATCGGTTGCATTCAATGTAGCAAAGAAAAGCGAACCTCTTATCCGGAGCAAGCAGTTTGTTATTATATCAGCAAATTGTTTCCTGATACAATAAATCGCTATATTGAAAACAATAAAGAACTTGATATTTATATTCCTTCTTTGAAAATAGGTATTGAATATGACGGCATATTTTTTCATACTTCTGAGAAAGCAGATAAAGAACGCAGCAAAGATCAGTACTTTGCCAAAAAAGGCATTCGAGTTATACGCATAAAAGAGAAACAGAGTTTAACTTCCGATATATCTATCGAGAACGATACTATCTATTATTCCCCTAATAGGCACTATATCGCTCTATCCACCGTCATTGTGAAGATAATCACAATGATATACAAGGCGAAAAATGAGGACGTTCCAGAGCTTGATATTTCAATAGAACGGGATAACACACAGATTCTGCAAGCTTATTTATCATCTTTGAAAGCGAACTCCGTTTTAACAAACAAAACTTTAGCTAAAGAGTGGAATTATGAGAAAAACGGATTGTTGAACCCCCAATATATTCCTCAAAACTCTGGTCACAAAGTATGGTGGAAATGCGAAAAGGGTCATGAGTGGCAAGCAGTTATTGCAAGCAGGAATCAAGGTCTTGGTTGTCCATATTGTAGCAATAAAAAAGTTTTAGCTGGATATAACGACCTGCTCACACTTAATCCACAAGTTGCCAGCGAATGGCATCCTACAAAAAACGGAGAACTACAACCACAAGATTTCATAATCGGTTCAGGCAAAAAGGTTTGGTGGAAATGTGAAATTTGTGGATATGAATGGGAGACTTCAATTTCAAATAGAACTAAATCAAATGGTACAGGCTGTCCATGTTGTGCAAATAAAATTATTGTTGTTGGCAAAAACGACTTAGCAACTTCGTACCCTTTATTAGCAAAACAATGGCATTCTTTAAAAAACGGGTCGCTTACCCCTTTTATGGTTTCTAGTGGTTCTTCTCAACCTATTTGGTGGAAATGCGAGAATGGACATGAGTGGCAAGCAACAGTAACAGCTAGACGCAAAGGAAGTGGATGTCCATATTGTGCAGGAAAAAAAGTTTTAAAAGGCCATACTGATTTACAAACAGTTAATCCGGCATTAGCAAAAGAATGGAATTACGAAAAGAATAATGGATTAACCCCTGCGGACGTAATGCCCAATAGTGCTAAAAAAGTATGGTGGAAATGCACCTATGGTCATGAATGGGAAGCAACAATCAGCAATCGAAACAAAGGCAGAGGTTGCCCGGTTTGTAGAAGGCTTAAGAAGTAAGAAACGAATTTTTGCAATAAAATGAAGAGATTTCCTTATGTTGTGTTAAGCAGAAAAATA
>JAZONO010000061.1:0-4838 GCA_045654545.1 Acutalibacteraceae bacterium | reverse complement strand
AAAAAGATGCGCCGCCCTTCTCTCTTGAACGGCGGCGACCTTTTTGAAGGCAGACATTTCCGCTTGTTCCCACGGGTGCCTTAAGGTGACGCGAGTAATCCGAACCTGCCTCTAAGCGGTATATTTCGGTGTTTTCCGTTCTTTTTTCTTTGTCAGGCGCGGGCCTGTCGGCAGAAAAGAAGAAACGGAAACCCCACGAAATCTGCTCGCTTTGAGGTCGAAGATTTTAAGAAGTACGGATTTCTCGGTCAACCAAGGCAAAAACGGAGCCAATACTTTCGTATTGGCGAGTATTTTAACGCAGGGTGAACGAAAATCCGCCTTCTTAAAACAGGTTCGAATTGTTCGTGTCACCTTATGGTATGATGGAAAGGTGCTTTCTGCCGTTCGACAGAAAACGACGGATATTTTTGGAAAGGAAGGGTATCCTTGATAGAGTTCCGAGGTGTTCATAAAACGTACGACAGCGGCATCAAAGCCCTGAAAGACGTGAACATACACATTGATAAAGGCGAGTTTGTATTCATCGTCGGTGCTTCCGGCGCAGGTAAAAGCACCTTTTTGAAGCTGATTATGCGCGAAGAGGTGGCCAACGCAGGCGAAGTGATCGTGAACGGATACGACCTGAACCGTATGAAACGTGGCAAGGTGCCGTTTTTCCGCCGTACGATGGGCATTGTGTTCCAGGATTTTCGCCTGATCCCCAAAATGAACGTATTCGATAACGTGGCGTTTGCCATGCGTGTGACGGGCGCATCGCGCAATGAGGTGCGCCGTCGCGTGCCCTACGTGTTGCAACTGGTCGGCTTGCAGGATAAGATGCACAGCTTCCCGTCGGAACTGTCGGGCGGTGAGCAACAGCGTGTGGGTTTGGCACGTGCGCTTGTGAACAATCCGGCGATGATCATTGCGGACGAGCCGACGGGCAACGTGGACCCCGAGATGTCCCACGAGATCGTGTCCTTGCTGTCCGAAATTAACGCGCTCGGTACCACCGTGCTGATGGTTACACACGAACATAATTTGGTGAACGAGTTCCACCACCGTGTCATCACAATCAAAGACGGCGAAGTGGTGTCGGATACGCGAGACGGAGGTGATGCGTCGTGAAGTGGAGCAGTTTTCAATATCTGATCCGTGAAGGGTTCCGCAACCTGTGGCAGAACCGTTTCATGGCGGCGGCTTCCATCGGCGTGTTGGTCTCCTGCCTGTTGCTGACGGGCGGCGCCTACCTCGCGTTTGTGAACATCGATAATATGTTCGACTGGGTGTATGAGCAAAACGTGGTGGTGGCGTTTGTGGACGATGCCGTTGCCGAATCCGACGTGGCGGCACTCGAAGGAAAATTGGAAGGCATCAACAACGTGGTGGGGGTGGACTTCCTTTCAAAAGAGGACACCTTACTGCGCATGCAGGAATCCCTGCCGCCTGCCTTGTTTGAGAGTTTGAAAGGGGAGAACAACCCCTTACAGCACAGTTATATCATCACCTTCGGCGATCTCTCCAAGTTCGACAGCACCTTGCAACAGGTAGAAGGCATGGAGGGTATCGCTTCGGTGAGTTACAGCGGCGATCTCGCCGCCACCTTGACGCGTGTGCGCCAGGTCATCCTCACGGTGGGCGGATGGATCATTGCGGTGCTCTTGTTGGTGTCGCTGTTCATCATCTCGAACACCATCAAACTGACGGTGTACAGCCGTCGTCTGGAGATCTACATCATGAAATCGGTGGGTGCCACCGATGCCTTTATCCGTTTCCCCTTTGCGGTGGAAGGCATGGTGATGGGTCTTTTGTCGGGCGGTTTGGCGTACGGTATTATGTATTATCTCTACAACAAACTGGCTGCCAGCGTGTCCTTCGGTCCGATGCTCGGACTGGTGAGCTTCTCGCGCGGCTACTTGTGGCTGATCTTGTTGGTCGGTTTCCTGGTGGCAGGCTTGCTCACGGGTGTGCTTGGCAGTGTCATCTCGATGAGTCGCTATCTGAAAACCGAGGGTAGCGAACAAGTGTAAGGTGACGCGAGTAATCCGAAAGGAAAGGTAAAAGTATGCAACAAAAAACAGGAAAACGACACCTTTTGCGTATCGTCTCCCTTGTTATGGTGTTGGTGCTGTCGGTCAGCAGTTTTCTCACCTTTTCGCCCACGCCCAAAACGCGCGCGGCAACGCTTGACGATCTGCAGGATCAGTTGGAGGCATTGGAAAAGGAAGAAGCGGCGCTGAAAGAGCAACTGGCCGACTGCAAAAACGACGTGGCGCGTCAGCGCGAATATGCCAATTCGCTGAAAGGGAAGATCGAAAACAGCAAAAGCCAGATCGAACTGTTGCGCCAACAAGTGGAACTGTTGAACCAACAGGTGGACGAAAAAGCGGCGGCGATCGAAGAAAAGGGCGCGGCGATTTTGGCGCGCGAAGCGGAGATCGCGGCAAGAAAGCAGGAGATCAACGATAAGATTGCTCTGTTTGGCGAGCGGTTGCGTGTGATCGCGCAGACGGGCAATCTCAGCTCGTTGCAAATGCTGTTCAACACCGAAAACTATCTCGACTATCTCTTGAAAGCCGCGGTGGTGAAGCGTATTGCACAAAAAGACCAGCGTGAGATTGATGCCTTGAACGGCGAGATCGAAGCCCTGAACGGTGAGATCGCGCAACTTGGCGATGAAAAAGCCGCGTTGGACGAAGAGCGCATCGCGCTGGAAGCCGAACGCCAAGAGATTGAAGCACTCAAAGCGGTGGCAGACGAAAAGAAAGCGGAGCTGGACGTGCTGTATGCCGAGTGTAACAAGGTGTTGGCCAGCTTGGAAAGTTCCATGGATGCCGTGAATGCGGAATTGAAAAAGAAGCAAGAGGAAGAGGCACGCTTGGATGCCGAGATCAAACGCATCTTGGAATCCCAGCAGTCCACCGGTCGCTACACCGGCGGCACGATGTACTGGCCTGTTCCCACCGTGAAGAACATCTCGTCCTATTTCGGTCACCGTTGGGGCACCTTGCACCGCGGTATCGACATTGCAAACGGCAGAATTCCGATCTACGGTGAAAACATCGTGGCGGCGCCGGACGGCAAGGTCATTTACGTGAATCCGGCCGGATGGGGCGGTGGCTACGGCTTGTTTGTGATGGTGGATCACGGGCTGGATAACAACGGACGTCAGATCGTGACGCTGTATGCACACATGTCCGCCACCTTGGTGACGGTGGGTCAGACGGTGCGCGGCGGTCAGACGGTGCTTGGCCGTGCCGGCTCCTCCGGCAACGTGACCGGTCCGCACCTGCACTTTGAAGTGCGTGTGAACGGCACGGCGGTGGATCCGTTGGCGAACGGCTATTTGAAGGCAAATTCATAAGAAACGGGTGTGTGCTATGCGTAAGCGGTTGTCATGGGGCGCGGTGTTGTCCTTTATGATCATCGTGGTGGCGGTCACCGTGTGTGTGACCATGTTGATCGCCATGCGGCGTTTTAATGCGCAGGTGAACGAATTGAATAACCGCCAGGCGATGTACAGTTACGTGGCCGACGTGGATAATGCCATTCGGCAGAATTATTACGGCACGATCGACGAAGAGACGTTGCGCCGTTGCATTGCCGGTGGACAGATCGGCGGTATCGGCGACAAGTATGCCCGTTATTACACGCCCGAAGAGTACGACGCCCGTTTGGCATCGTTGGCAGGGCAATCCTCCGGTTTCGGTGTGGACGTGGTGTTGAACGAAAACGGCGAGGTGGTTATCAGCAACGTATACGTCAATTCGCGTGCGTACAGCGCCGGGTTGCAAAAGGGCGACACGGTGGTGGCGCTCAACAAAACCGCGCTTGGTGACAATCCGCTGGGCACGGTGCAACAAGCTTTGAACGGCAATGCCTCCATTATTCTCACGGTGCGCCGCGGGGATCTGGAAACCGCGTTCGACATTTCTTTCTCGTCCTATGAACAGGTGTGCGTGGAAAGTGAATTGAACGGTACGGTGGGCTACCTGCGCGTGGAACGGTTGACCGACGTGACCCCCAAACAGGTGGTGAAAGCGTTGGATACGCTGAAAGAAGGCGGCGCGACCGCCTTGGTGTTGGATTTGCGCGGTGTGGACGGCGGTTCACGCGAGGCGGCGCAAGAGATGCTCTCTTCTCTGCTGCCGCGCGGTCAGTACGGATACTATAAGGACAAGAGCGGCACAACGGCTCTGCAAGCGGAAGAAACCCGACAGATTGATATGCCGTGCGCCGTGTTGGTGAACAAGAAAACGGCAGGCGAAGCGGAGTTGATCGCCGGGGCGTTGCGCCAGATGGAGAACGTAGCGTTGGTGGGTAACACCACCGCCGGGCGTTCGCTTGCGCAGGCGCTGTTCCCCTTGTCGGCGGATAACGCGGCGGTGTGCATCACGGTGGGCGAATACCTGCTGAAAGACGGCAAGGGTTGGGAAGGCACGGGCCTTCTCCCGAACGTGGAAGTGTCGCTCACGGCAGAGCAGGAAGCCGCACCCGACCTCGTGACGAAGGACCAAGATGCGCAGTATCAAGCGGCGGTGGATTGGCTCATGTCGGGCAATGCGTTGGTTGTGCCGCCCACGACCACGACCACCACGACCACCACGACGGCGGCGACCACTACGACGGGTGAGGGCGATGCCGCCACCACGACGGGGGATGCCGCAGAGACGGGCACGACCGTCACCACCACAACAACCGCAAATTAACCTCAAGCAGAGGAGACGCATCCGAACACGCCTAAAACGGCATAATTTCGACGCTTTTCGGCCCGTTAACATTGGGTTCGGATATGCCTCCTCTGCTTAAAGCGGGGTTCGGAGAACGCACGGGATCGGGAGGGTGTTTTGGGGTTG
>JAZONO010000060.1:0-12291 GCA_045654545.1 Acutalibacteraceae bacterium | reverse complement strand
CAAAGCAGACATTGCTCGCAGTATCTTCTTACTGTAGTTTTGCGGCAATGTCACCGAGAATGAGCACTACGCGCTCATTCTCCCAATATGGGTGAAACCTTAAATGTTGGTGCTTTTTGTCCCGTTCGTTCTCGTAAGGCGAAAGCATTACTTCGCCCGACCGAAACAAAAATCCCTCAAAATCTCCTCGCTTTGAGGTCACAGATTTTGGAAAGAGCGGATTTTTGTTCAGCCGCGGCAAAAACGCAGCCAATACTCCTGTATTGGCGAGTATTTTAACAATGGATGAGCGAAAATCCGCCTTCCCAAAACGGAGTTCGGGTTTGAATGCTCGCCCTAAGAAAAGGAGATTTGGGATATGGCGGAAAAGAAAGCAGCAAAAGCGATGCCCGGCAAGACGGAGGACCGTCAAAAGGCGTTGGAGATCGCTCTGCAACAGATCGAGAAAAGTTACGGTAAAGGCGCGGTCATGCGCTTGGGGCAGAATGCCCATTTGAACGTGGAATCCATCCCCACCGGCTCGCTTGCGCTGGATGCGGCGCTGGGAATCGGCGGTTTGCCGCGCGGTCGTATTGTGGAAATCTATGGTCCCGAATCCTCGGGTAAGACCACCTTGGCGTTGCACGCGGTGGCAGAAGCACAAAAGCGCGGCGGCGAAGCGGCGTTTATCGACGTGGAGCACGCGCTCGATCCCGTGTATGCGGCGGCGCTGGGTGTCAACGTGGATTCCCTGTTGGTGTCGCAACCGGATACGGGTGAGCAGGCGCTGGAAATCGCCGAAGCGCTGATCCGTTCGGGCGCGATCGACATCGTGGTGGTCGACTCGGTGGCGGCACTGGTGCCCCGTGCCGAAATCGAAGGCGAGATGGGGGATTCCCACGTTGGTTTGCAGGCACGTTTGATGTCGCAGGCGATGCGTAAACTCGCCGGTGTGGTGTCAAAATCCAACTGCATTGCGGTATTTATCAACCAGTTGCGTTTGAAGGTGGGTGTGATGTACGGCAACCCCGAAGTCACCGCCGGCGGTAACGCGCTGAAATATTACGCATCGGTGCGTTTGGACGTGCGCCGTGTGGAAACCATCAAAAATGGCAGCGAGCCGATCGGCTCGCACACCCGTGTGCGCGTGGTGAAAAACAAGGTGGCGCCCCCGTTTAAAGAGGCGGAATTCGACGTGTTGTACGGCAAGGGTATCTCGCGCGACAGCGAGTTGATCGACCTTGGTATGAAGTTGGATCTGGTACAGCGTTCGGGCGCGTGGTTCTATTACAACGATATGCGTATCGGTCAAGGACGGGATAATGCCCGTGATTTCCTGCGCGACAATCCCGAAATGGCGGCACAACTGGAAGCGCAGATCCGTGAGGAATTGGCGCGTCAAAGCCGTCCGCAGGCGGCGGTCCTGTCGGAGCAAGCGCCTTTGGAAATCCCGATCGAAGCGGCGGTGCAGGTGACCGCCAATACGGCAAAAGCCAAAATCGACATTACGGTAGATGACTAAACGCAAGGCGAGCATTTTAACAATGGATGAGCAAAAATCCGCCTTCCCAAAACGGAGTTTGGATTTGAATGCTCACCCTATAAGGCGGCAGGGTGACCTGCCGCCTTTCCTCAAAAGGAGAACACGATGCAGATCGAATCGTTGGAACGCCGTCGCGGTCAGCAGTTTTGCATGACCTTAAACGACGGAACGGAATATATGGTGGACAAACAAACGGTGGAAGAATCGGTGTACACGGTGGGCAGCGAGATCGACGAGGATGCGCTTGCCGCTTTGCTCTCGGCATCCGCGGCGCGCCGTGCACGGGAATATGCGTTGTATCTTTTGAGCGTACGGGATTACGGCGAAAAGGAACTCTGCCGCAAATTGCGTGAAAAAGGGTATGCCGAGGAAGCCACCGCCACCGCGGCGCGTATGTGCGAATTGGGGTTGGTGAACGACGAGGTGTATGCACGCCGTCTGGCACGTGATTGCCGTTTGCGCAAGCTGTATGCACGCCGCCGCACGGTGCAGGAAATTGCGGCGCACGGCATTGCCCGTGAACTCGGCGAATACGCGGTGGAAACGGTGGATGAAGCAGAAAATCTGAACGATTTGCAACAAGCACTTGCTTTACTGGAAAAAAAGAGGTATACTGTATCTGTTACCCCCACCGTGCAACAGCGCGGTACGGCACTGCTGTTACGCTACGGTTACGACAGCCGCACGGTACGCGAAGCGTGGCGTTGTTTGGAAGCGGAATGTGAGGGTGATGAGTTCTGAGAATTGAGGAATCGCGTATGGCTATTAAAGTGGGGATGGTGTCGCTCGGCTGTCCCAAAAACCAGATGGATGCGGAACTGATGTTGGCAAAATTGGAACAGGCAGGGTTTCGCATCACGGCAGACAGCGGTCTTGCCGACGTGGTGATTGTGAACACCTGCGGATTTATTGAGGATGCCAAAAAAGAATCCATTGAGAATATTTTGGAATTTGCCACCCTTAAAAACGAGGGGCAGATCAAAAAGATCATTGTGACGGGCTGTATGGCGGAACGCTACCGCGAAGAGGTGGCACGTGAATTGCCCGAATGCGATGCGGTGATCGGTCTGGGCGCCAATCGCGACATTGTGGAGGTTGTGAACTCTGTAATGGCAGGGGAGAATGTGTCCTCTTTCCCCGACAAAGCGTGTTGGGAACTGGACGGCGACCGCTTGCAGACCACCCCGTCCTTTTTCGCCTATCTCCGCATTGCGGACGGATGCGACAACCGTTGCACCTATTGTGCCATTCCGCTCATTCGCGGTGGATTGCGCAGTCGCCGTGAAGAGGCGATTATCGAAGAGGCGAAAACCCTTGCCGCCAATGGCGTGAAAGAACTGATTTTGGTGGCGCAGGATGTCACCGCGTGGGGATACGATCTGTATGGCGAATCGCGTTTGCCGCAGTTATTGCGTGGGTTGTGCGCGGTGGAGGGACTTCATTGGATCCGCCTGCTCTATTGCTATCCTGAACATATTACCGACGAGTTGCTCTGCGTGATGCGTGAGGAAGAGAAGATCGTCAAGTACATGGATATTCCCCTGCAACACGTGAGCGGCGAGGTGTTGCGCCGTATGAATCGCCGTGGGGATGCGGATTCGCTTAAAGCCTTGATCGCGCATATCCGCGACGAAGTGCCGGGCATTGTGTTGCGTTCCACTGTAATGGTGGGTTTCCCCGGCGAGAGCAAGGCGGATTTTGCCGCCCTGTGCGATTTTGTGAAAGAAGTCGGCATCGAGCGACTGGGTTGCTTTGCCTATTCGCCCGAAGACGGCACGCCTGCCGCCGAAATGGAAGGGCAGGTATCGGATAAAATGAAACAGCGCCGCCGCGACATTGTGATGCAAGAACAAGCGTTGGTGACCGACCGCTACAATGCGGCACAGGTGGGTCGCACGGTGGAGGTGCTGGTGGAAAGTTTTGACCGCTATGCCGAGTGCTGGTTTGGTCGCAGTCCCGCCGATGCACCCGATATCGACGGTAAGGTATTCTTCACCGTGGCGGACGGACATCGTCCGCGACCGGGTGATTTCGTAAAGGTGACCGTCACCGACACAATGGATTGGGATTTGATGGGGGAGATGGTGTGATGAATCTGCCGAATCGCTTAACCGTGGCGCGCATCGTGATGGTGCCGCTCTTCATGTTGTGTTTTTTGTGGGATTTCCCGTTTCATTATCTCGTGTCGGGTTTGGTGTTCGGCGCCGCCGCGCTGACCGATATGTTCGACGGCAAGATCGCCCGTGCACGCAATCTGATCACCAATTTGGGTAAGTTCTTGGATCCCATTGCGGATAAAATGCTCACCACGGCGGCGTTCATCGGTTTGTGTGCCATCGGGAAAATGAGTCCGTGGGCATTATTGCTCATCCTCACACGTGAATTTGCGGTGACCTCGGTGCGCCTGATGGCGGCAACCGACGGCACGGTGATCGCGGCGAACTATTGGGGCAAACTCAAAACGGTGATGCAGTTTGTCGCCATTTTGGTGTCCATCGCGGCGTTGGAATTTGCCACGTGGCAACAGGGGTTGCTTGCCGCTTTCGCGTTACCCTCGGCCCTGTATTTCGTCCCGTTGATCGTGGGCGAGGTGCTGGTGTGGATCTCGGCGGTGCTGACGGTGTTGTCGGGCGTGGAATACGTGTGGGCAAACCGCCGTTTCTTCCAAGGCGAAAAATAATTTTCAAATTTTACTGGACATTTTCGGATTTTTCGGTATACTATAATAATATACATGCGTAGATCGGGAGAAGTATCCGCACCGTCACTCATCAGAGAGAAAGCGTCATCGGCTGTGAGCGCTTTTTGAGTAACCGCGGCGAAATGCACCCGTGAGCACGGCGGCCGAACCCCCTTAGGGCAAGTAGGCGGTCGCGGTTGCCCACCGTTAAAGGGGCCTTTGAGTGAAATTCGGAGTGGAACCGCGTACATTCGTGCGCCTCCGTTGTGCCAAACGGCACGACGGAGGCGTTTTGTTTTTGGAGGCTTTGTATGTTTGAACGTTTTCGGGAGGACGTGGCGGCGATTCGCGAACGAGACCCTGCCGCCGGATCAACGTTGGAAGTGGCGCTGTTATATAACAGTTTCAAAGCGGTGCGTGCGCATCGCCGTGCCAACTGGTTGTTCCGTCACGGACACCGTTTTTTGGCACGCTTTGTGTCCCAACGCTGTGTGAAACGCACCGGCATTGAAATTCACCCGGGTGCCACCATCGGTCGCCGTTTGTTCATCGACCACGGCACCGGTGTGGTGATCGGCGAGACCACCGAGATCGGGGACGATTGCACCATCTATCAAGGTGTGACGCTCGGCGGTACGGGTAAGGATCGCGGCAAACGCCACCCCACCCTCGGCAACAACGTGATGGTGGGTGCCAGTGCCAAAGTGTTGGGTCCCATCCACATCGGGAACAACGTGCGCATTGCCGCCGGTGCGGTGGTGCTGATGGACATTCCCGATAACTGCACGGCGGTGGGCGTGCCTGCCCGTGTGGCGCGCCGCAACGGGTTGAAGGTGCCGGATCTGGATCAGATCCACATTCCCGATCCCGTGTCGCAAGAACTGTGTCGTATCGACGGTCGTATCGACCGTTTGGAAAAGCACTTGAAAGAGAAAGAGGAATAACACAATGAAACTGTATAATACCTTAACGCGCACCAAAGACGAGTTTATCCCCCACGAAGAGGGAAAGGTGAAGATGTACACCTGCGGTCCGACGGTGTATCACTATGCGCACATCGGTAACCTGCGCACCTATATGATGGAGGACGTGCTGGAAAAGTATCTGCGGTACATCGGCTATGATGTCAACCGCGTGATGAACATCACCGACGTGGGGCATCTCTCCAGCGATGCGGATACCGGTGAAGACAAAATGCTCAAAGGCGCGCGCCGCGAGAAAAAGACGGTGATGGAGATCGCCCAATTCTACACCGATGCGTTCTTTGCGGATTGCGAGAAACTGCACATTCGCCGCCCGAACACGGTGCAACCGGCCACGGGTTGCATTGCGGAGTTTATTCATCTGGTGGAAACGTTGCTCGAAAAAGGGGTGGCGTATGAAGCAGGCGGCAACATCTATTTTGATACCTCCTGCCCGAACGAATATTACGTTTTTAACAAGCACGACAGCGAAGATCTCGCCGTAGGCGTGCGTGACGGTGTGGAAGAGGACAGCAACAAGCGCAACAAAGCGGATTTCGTGCTGTGGTTTACCAAATCGAAATTTGTCGATCAGGAACTGAAATGGGACAGCCCGTGGGGTGTGGGATATCCCGGCTGGCACATCGAATGTTCGGGTATCGCCATTAAATATCTCGGGGAATACCTCGACCTGCATTGCGGTGGGGTGGACAACATTTTCCCCCACCACACCAACGAGATCGCCCAGAGCGAGGCGTATTTGGGGCATCCGTGGTGCCGTTATTGGTTCCACGTGTTGCACCTGAACACGGCAGGCGGCAAAATGAGCAAATCGAAAGGTGAATTTCTCACGGTATCGTTGCTGGAAGAAAAGGGATACGATCCGTTGGCATACCGTTTTTTCTGCCTGCAATCGCATTATCGCAAATCCCTCACCTTCTCGTGGGAAGGAATGGACAATGCCGCCAAAGCCTATGCCCAACTGAAAAAGAAGGTGGCGGCGCTGACCCCTGCCGCGGACGAAATGGTGGGGGACGGCATCGAAGCATACCGTGCCTCCTTCCGCGAAGCGATGGACAACGATCTGAACACGTCGCTGGCGATCACCGCGCTGTATGACGTGCTGAAAGCGCCATTGAACGCCGCCGAAAAGTTGGCGTTGATCGCGGAATTTGGCGAAGTGCTGTCGCCTGGTCTGATCGAAGAGCAAACCGAAGGGACTGTGTCGCCCGAAGATGCCGAGATCGATGCCCTGGTGGCACAGCGCACTGCGGCACGCGCCGCCAAGGATTGGGCGGAATCCGACCGCATTCGTGATCTATTGAAGGAACGCGGCATTGTGATCGAGGATACCAAAGAGGGTGCCAAATGGCATCGTGTATGAGGTGAAGATATGCCTTGCAACATCATTAGCGTAACCTTGAATCCATCCATCGACGTGACCTTGTGGACCGACGGCTTGGATTTCGATGCCACCAACCGTGTGCTGGAAGAAGCACGCGAAGCCGGTGGAAAAGGCATCAACGTGTCCCGTGTGGTGCAAACCTTCAATTTGCCGAATTTGTGTCTTTCGGTGGTGGGCGAGGATAACAGCACCGAGTTTGCGGGATACTTGGAACAGGAGAGCATCCATTACGAACTGCTCAAAGTGCAAGGGGCGGTGCGTGAGAACCTGACTCTTCGCTATGACGAACACACCATGAAGATTAATCGCAAAGGGCCGTTTTTGTCGGTGATGATGATCAGCGCGTTGATGGCGTTGATCCAGTCCCGTATGAAGGAAGGGGACATCGTCACCTTCAGCGGCAGTTTGCCGGAAAACGTGGCGGTCAGCGACTATGTGGAACTGATGATGGCAGTCAAACAGGCAGGCGGTCGCGTGGTGGTGGACAGCGATCTGCTCACCCTGGATGATTACCACCGTGTATCCCCGTGGCTTATTAAACCCAACATTCACGAGTTGCGCCGCATTGTGCCGGTGGAAGACGATTCGGATGAAGCGGTGATTCGTGCCGCCCGTGAACTGCAACGTGCCGGAGTGGAAAACGTGTTGGTTTCCCGTGGGGAAAAAGGTCTCATCTGTGTGAACGATCGCGCGGCGGTGAAAGCCACCGCCCCGTCGGTGGAAGCCAAATCCACCGTGGGCGCAGGGGACAGCGCGTTGGCAGGTTTCCTGATCGGCGTGGTGAAGGAATACGGCATGGAAGAGTGTGTGCGCTTGGCATCCGCTTGCGGCAGTGCATGCGTGATGCAGGACGGCACGGCACTTGCCACGCGTGATCTTACGTTCAGTTTGCTTGACCGTGTGGACGTGGAGCGCACAGCGTTGCCGACAGAGGAGGAAACCCCGTGAAGGTGACAAAAAGCGGTAAAGCCGTTTTGTGGTCTGCCGTGGCGCTCCTCATCATGGCGGTGGCGGTGTGGATCGTCTCGCCGCTTCGTGTAACAGAGGATATTGTGTCCTCCTATCTCGGCTCGTGCGTGCGGCTGTTTTGCGTGGCGTGCTGTTTGCTCGGCACGGGGGTGTATTCCTTTATCGGGTATACGCGCCGTCACAAAGAGCATCGCGCGGATACGTGGTGTTTGCTCTTGATCGGGCTTGTGCTGTTGGTGCTTTCGGTGGTTATCATTTTGCGCTTCGGAGGCATTACGGAAGAGAATTTCAATGATACCGCCAATGCGGCCATCAACTTGAACATCGGGCTGTGCAGTGTGTTGCCGTTTCCGTTTATGGTGCGCACGTGGGTGCTGGCGGCTTCTTCGCGATTGACCAAAGCACAACGGGTATTGGCGGTGATCGCGGCGTTGGCGGCAGCGGCAGTGTATCTCGTGTTGGTGTGCAACGGCAGTCTGTTCGGCAGGGTGGAACACGTGGTGGAAACGCTAGGGTGAGCAGTCAAACCCGAATTCCGTTTTGGGAAGGCGGATTTTCGCTCATCCATTGTTAAAATACTCGCCAATACGGCAGTATTGGCTGCGTTTTTGCCGCGGCTGAACAAAAATCCGCTCTTTCCAAAATCTGTGACCGTAAAGCGAGGAGATTTTGAGGGGTTTTTGTTTCGGTCGGGCGAAGTAATGCTTTCCGCCTTACGAGAGCGAACGAAGCAAAAAACACCGAAATATCCCGCTTTACGGCGGGTTCGGGTTTAATTGCTCACCCTAACCGATCCTACATTAACGTAAAGGAGAATACCTATGGAAGTGAATGTGATTACAGCGGCGGAACTGGAAGCGGCTTTGCAAACGGGAGATGCCCTGTTGGTGGATTTTTATGCCGATTGGTGTATGCCGTGCAAAATGATGGCGCCGATCTTGGAACGTGTGGCAACGGCGTTTGACGGTCGCCTGACGGTGGCGAAGATCAACGTGGACGACGAACCTGCCGCCGCCGCACAGTACGGCATTCAAAGCATACCGGCTTTGTTGCTGTTCAAAAACGGCGAGGTCGTGAAAGAACTGATCGGCGTGCGTCCCCTCGAAGATCTTTCCGCCGCGCTGGAAGAAAATCTGTAACAAAAAAACACTGTGCATGGCACAGTGTTTTTTTCACCCCCTTTTTCCCTCGGCATAGTATGGAATACGCGGCGAGGGCGGGCGCGGAGGGATCGCCGCGAGAAAGGGGAGAGGGTTATGTGGGATGTTGTGGGAACGGTGATCGTGCTGTTGCTCGCGCTGTATGGGTGTATGGAAGGATTGCGCCGCGTGGTCGAGCGGTTGTTGTGCTTACCGCCCGATCGCGGTATGATGGTATTGGTGTTTCGCGGACATTGCGAAGATGCCGAATACACCCTGCGCGCGGCGGCGATGCACCGCCGTCGTGGTTTGCCGATCGTGGCGGTGGATGTGGGGGCAGACGCAGAAACCCGTGCGGTGTTGGATGCGGCGGCCGACACGGTGTGCGGTGTGGAATGTGTCACCGCTTCGACCTTTTGTGAGCAGTTTTTTTGAAAATCTGCAAAATACCGTTTACATTCGGAAAATATGTGATATAATAAAAACGAATATATGTTCTGTATTGGTGGATGTATGAGCGAACAAAATGAACGTGTAATGGAAGGGACCGTGGAACGGGTGGTGTTCCGCAACGGTCAGAACGGTTGGACGGTGCTGGACGTCAGCGCCGCCGGCGGTTTACATAAAGTGGTGGGCGTTATGCCGGATGTGCAGACCGGTGAAACGGTGAAACTGCAAGGGGATTGGGTGGATCACCCGTCGTTCGGCGTGCAGTTTCGCGCGGACCGCTACGAGCACTCCCTGCCGCAGGATGCGGACGGGGTGCTTCGCTATTTGTCTTCGGGCGTGATCAAAGGGGTGGGGGTTGCCACCGCCGCCGCCATTGTGAAGAAGTTTGGCGAGGACACGGTGCGCATTTTGGAGCAAGAGCCGATGCGGCTCAAGGAAATTCGCGGCATCACCGCCACCCGTGCCGCAGCCATCGGCAAGGAGTTTGCGGCACAGTTTGGTCTGCGCGAGGTAATTCTTGCATTTTCTTCCTACGGGCTTACCGCCAACGAAGCGATGCGCTGCTACAAAAAATGGGGTTCTGCCACGGTGGAAAAGATCCGTGAAAATCCCTATAACCTGTGTGATCCCACCCTCTTCATCGGGTTTGAACGGGTGAATGAGATCGCCGCCCGTATGGACATTGCGGCAGAGGATGCACGCCGTGTGGCGGCAGGGGTGTTGTATGTGTTGCGCCACAATAGCGGCAACGGACACACCTGCTTGCCGTTTGATAAATTAACGGCGGTGACCGCCGGTCTGCTCGGTGTGGCAGAAGACGCGGTGTGCGATGCGGTGGAGACCTTGGTGTTGCAACGCGAGTTGAAAGAGGAAAGGTTTGAGGAAACCCGTTTCTTATTCCTTCCGCATTATCACCGTGCCGAGCGGTACATCGCCGCCCGTATGCGGCTTATGTCCTCCTTCCCGCAAGAAACCGACAGCGGTGCAGACGAGCGTATTGACAAATTGGAAAAACGCTACGGCATTACCTATGAAGCCAAACAGCGGCAAGCCATTCGCCACGCGATCGCCCGTGGATCGCTCATCTTAACGGGCGGTCCGGGCACGGGGAAAACCACCGTGCTCAAAGCCATCATTACCCTGTTGGAACAAATGGGGCAGGAGGTGGCGGTGGCGGCGCCAACAGGGCGTGCCGCCAAACGCATCGGGGAGCTCACGGGGCGCGATGCCAAGACGTTGCACCGCTTGTTGGAAGTGCAATGGAGTGAGGACGATCAACCCGTGTTTCAACGCAACGAGCGTGATCCGCTGGACGTGGATGCGCTGGTGATTGATGAATTGTCGATGGTGGACGTGCCGCTGTTCGAAAGCACCTTGCGTGCACTCAAAAGCGGTTGCCGTTTGGTACTGGTGGGGGATGCCGACCAGTTGCCTGCCGTGGGGGCCGGGTGTGTGTTGCAGGATCTGATTGCCGGGGACGTGTTGCCCGTGGTGCAGTTGACCGAGGTGTTTCGCCAAGCAATGGAAAGCCGCATCGTGCAAAATGCGCACTGCATTGTGCGCGGCGAAATGCCCTCGCTCACCGAACGGGAAGGGGATTTTTTCTTTCTGTCCCGACCAACCGCTCTTGACACTACCGAAACCATACTCGATCTGTGCGCGCGCCGTTTGCCCACAAAATACGGGTACACCATTTGGGAGAACATCCAAGTGCTTTGTCCCGGTCGCAAAGGGATGCTCGGCACGGGGGAACTCAATGCTGGGTTGCAAGGGCTTCTCAATCCACCCTCTGACGACAAACGCGAAATCGTGATCGAAGGGGTCACCCTGCGTGAAGGGGATAAGGTGATGCAGGTCAAGAACAATTACGACATTCCGTGGACACGTGACGATGGTGAGATGGCATCGGGTGTGTTTAACGGCGACATTGGGATTCTGACCGCAGTAGATGTGAACGAAGGTACGCTCACCGTACGGTATGAGGACCGCGAGGCGTTGTATAACCGCAAGGATGCGGCGGATTTGGAACCGGCGTATGCCGTGACGGTGCATAAAAGTCAGGGTAGTGAATTTGATGCGGTGGTGATGCCTGTGTTTTCGGGTGTGCCGCAACTGACCTATCGCAACCTGTTGTATACCGCCGTGACCCGTGCCAAATCGTTGCTCATTTTGGTGGGCAGCAGTGAAACGGTACGGCGCATGGTGGAAAACGACCGCAAGACTTTGCGCTACACGGGTCTGCGCCGTTTTCTCACACAAACCGAGGTGACCGTGCCATGGGCGTGACGGTGTGGCGCCGCTTGGCGGCGGTGCTGTTTCCCGAGCGGTGTGCGGCATGCGGTGAGGTGATCTTGCCGAGTGAAGGTGTGTGCGACACCTGTCGTGCGGATTGGCCCGTGATCGGCGTGCCTGTTTGTCCGCGTTGCGGATTGGAAAAGGCGTGGTGCGAATGCCGCCGTCGTCGCCGCCATTACGAACGGGTGGTGGCTTCGTGGTATTACGACGGTGCGGCCGCCCGTGCTGTCTTGCGGATGAAAGAGAGCGGTGACCCGTTGGCGGTCGCTTACTTTGCCGATACGCTGGCGGACACGGTGCAACAGCATTACGACGAACTCACCTTTGACGGTGTGGTGTTTGTCCCCGTCACGCGGCGCAGTTTCAGACGACGGGGATACAACCCGGGCGAGTTGATCGCCCGTGCGGTGGCACGCCGCTTGTCGTTGCCCTGTCTGCCGTATCTGCGCAAAATCTATGAAACCGCGCCGCAAAAGAGTTTGACCGCTGAAGAGCGCGGCGGTAACCTGCTGGGTGTGTTTGACGTGACCGAAGAAACACTCGAAGGAAAGACGTTTCTTTTGATCGATGACGTGGTGACAACGGGAGCCACGTTGGATGAATGCGCCAAGATGTTGAAGATCTACGGCGCCGAAGCGGTGTATGCCGCCACGGTAGCGGCCGCACGAAAAACGGATAAAGAGAGATAAGCACCCACCGTAGGGTGGGTGGGATTAGGGACAAAATTGGAGAGGATGTATCGTTGAAGATACATCCTCTCTGTGCGTTTTGTGGATATTCACGCCACTTGGAAAGCGGCTGTGACCCCTTGGCTCCCCTTGTCAGGGGAGCTGTCAAAGCCATAGGCTTTGACTGAGGGGTAGTGAAAT
>JAZONO010000059.1:0-1708 GCA_045654545.1 Acutalibacteraceae bacterium | reverse complement strand
TCGGCTCCGTTTACATTCTTCGACCTAAAACGAGTGGAATTTCGTGTGATTTTCGGTGCGGCGAAGGTGGCAAGGCTGTCGCCTGCCACCGACAACAAACCGAAAAGCGTCGAAATTATGCCGTTTTAGGCGTGTTCGGATATGTTTCCTCTGCTTAACGCCGAGAGGAGACGGGGGATGACGACGGTGTTTTCAAAGCTGTTGGCGGTGTTGGATGAGCGCTTGGCACACGGGGCGGTGACGCTGGCGATCGAAGGCGGCAGTGCCGCAGGCAAAACCACCCTTGCCGCGCTGTTGCGCGAGCGATACGGCGCGGCGGTGTTTCACACCGATGATTTCTTTTTGCGTGCCGAACAGCGTACCCCTGCGCGCCTTGCCGAGATCGGCGGCAATATGGACCGTGAACGGCTGGAAAGCAACGTGTTGCAACCGCTTCGCCGCCGCGAGGCGGTGTGCTTTCGCCCGTTCGATTGCCACACGATGACCCTCGGCGACGAGGTGCAGGTGACACCCCAACCGCTCACGGTGGTGGAAGGGGCGTATTCGTTTCATCCCACCCTTGCGGCGTATTACGATCTGGCGGTGTTTTTGGATGTGGATCCCGTGTTACAGCAAGCGCGGATCCGTGCGCGCAACACCCCTGCACAGGCCGAGCGCTTTTTTGCCGAATGGATTCCGCGCGAACAGGCGTATTTCGCCGCGACCGACATCAAAGAGCGGTGCGACATGGTGATCGAAATCCATTGACAAACTACAGGGAAGTTGGTATACTTTACCGCAGTAGTAAATTACATGAAGAGGTGTTATGAAATGGCGAAAACGGTGCAGGATATTCTGGCGCTTATCAAAGAAAATGACATCAAAATGGTCGACTTCAAAATGGTGGACATCAACGGTCAATACCGTCACGTGACCATCCCGGCCGAAAACTTTTCGGAAGACACGATGAAGAGCGGCATCGGCTTTGATGCCTCCAACTACGGTTATGCCGTGGTGGAGAAGAGCGATATGGTGTTCATCCCCGATCCCGACACCGCACTGATTGATCCGTTTTGCGACATTCCCACCCTGTCCATGACGGGTAACGCCATGATCATCGACACTCCCGAAAACCGTCCGCTCGCGCAGTATCCGCGCAACATCATCAAAGCGGCGGTGGAATACATGAAGCAAAGCGGCGTGGCGGATGAGATGAAGATTCTTCCCGAATTTGAATTTTATCTGTTCGACGACGTGACCTGGGCGGTGGAAGGCCGTTATATCGGTGCTACGGTGGATGCCAAGCAGTCCTATTGGAACTCCGATACCGAAGGTCACGGTGTGGTCGTGCCGAAACAGAAGAACTATCACATCGCCAAACCGTTTGACGTTTCTTATGAGTGCCGCAGTGAGATGTGCTTGCACATGAAGGATGCCGGCATCGAGATCAACTATCACCATCCCGAAGTGGCGGCTTCCGGTCAGTTTGAGATCGAGCCTCAGCTCGGCGAAGTGGTGCACATGGCGGATGCCACCATGATGATCAAATACATCATCCACAACACCGCGCTCAAATACGGCAAGAGTGCCACCTTTATGCCCAAGCCGATCTATGGCGAAGCCGGCAGCGGTATGCACGTGCACATGATCCTGTTCAAGGACGGCGAGCCGGTGTTCTCGGACGATAACGGCTATTCGCATTTGAGCCAAACGGCACACTACTTTATGG
>JAZONO010000058.1:0-2857 GCA_045654545.1 Acutalibacteraceae bacterium | reverse complement strand
AGAAAAGGAAAACCGCCACGGTAACGCTGACGCGTACCGTGGCGGTTTGGCCCATTATACCGCAAAAAATCCTTGTTTTAGGCCAATAATCCCTATGTGAACGCCCCCTTTAGGGTGCTTTTTATATTTTATCGTTGGTGGGATTCGAAACGAACTCCGAATGTGAGCGACCTTGTGTCGCGAAGATTCGGGAGAAAGCCCCGGTGGGGCTTTCGTCAAGTGAGAGGAGAATCCCACCCGTCCCTACAACATTTCCCTATGCCATGATCAATATTGCTACAATAACGGATGAAACGTGTTTACACGAAAAGTACCTAAACATGTAAAGGGCAAAAAGCAATAGCACACGATGGGACATCGCCGCGTGATCCACAACCACAAAGGAGGGCAAACCCACACGGTCGGATTCCTCCAATAAAAACCGCGGTAACGTTTTTGGCGTTACCGCGGTTTTGTTGCTATATTAGAAGCGAATTAGTCATCACGGCGCGAGCGGCGTGCATCGCGACCGTCACGGCCGTCGCGGCGGAAACCGCCGTCACGACGAGGCGGACGGGAGGAACGCGGCGCATCGTCCACGGTGTTTTCGGGGGTGAGACCTTCCACCTCGATGAGCGCATCGCGGCGCGAGAGGTTCAAACGGCCTTGCTCGTCGATCTCGGTGACTTTGACCATCACTTCGTCACCGACGGTGACCACGTCTTCCACCTGCTCCACGCGCTTCACATCCAGCTTGCTGATGTGCACAAGACCTTCTTTGCCGGGCGCGATCTCCACGAACGCACCGAAGGTCATCAAACGAGTCACGCGGCCCTTGTAGATCGCGCCGATCTCGGGATCCTTCGCAATGGTCTCCACAATGGAGAGCGCACGCTTCGCATCGTCGCCGTTGATGGCAGAGATAAAGACAGAGCCATCTTCTTCGATGTCGATCTTGCAGTTGCAATCCGCCTGGATCTTCTGGATGACCGAGCCACCCTTGCCGATGACTTCACGGATCTTGTCCACGTCGATCTTGGTGGAGAGCATCTTGGGCGCCCACTTGGACAGTTCGGGACGCACTTCGGGGATCGCCTTCAGCATCACTTCATCGAGGATGTACATACGCGCATCGTAGGTCTTCTGCAACGCTTCCTTGATGATAGCCGGGGTCAAACCGTGCACCTTCAAATCCATCTGGATCGCGGTAATACCCTTCTTCGTACCGCCGACCTTGAAGTCCATATCACCGAAGAAGTCTTCGAGACCCTGGATATCCACCATGGTCATGAAACGGTCGCCTTCGGTCACAAGACCGCAGGAGATACCTGCCACAGGGGCTTTGATCGGCACACCGGCGTCCATGAGGGCGAGGGTGGAACCGCAGATGGAGCCCTGCGAGGTGGAGCCGTTGGAGGACAGCACTTCGCTGACCAAACGCATGGTGTAGGGGAACTCCTCAATGCTGGGGAGCACCGGCACCACCGCACACTCTGCCAACGCGCCGTGACCGATCTCACGACGGCCGGGACCGCGGCTGGGCTTGGTTTCACCCACCGAGTAGGAGGGGAAGTTGTAGTGATGCATGTAACGCTTCTCGGTTTCGTCATCGATGCCGTCCAGCAACTGCGCATCACCGGTGGAGCCGAGGGTCACGGTGGTGAGCACCTGCGTCTGACCGCGAGTGAACATACCCGAACCGTGCGTACGGGGCAGAATGCCCACTTCCGCCGCCAGGGGACGAATCTCGTTGATGCCGCGGCCGTCCACGCGCTTGCCGTCATCCAGCAACCAGCGGCGCACCACATACTTCTGCAACTTGTACAGGCATTCTTCGAGCTTCGCGCCCTGCTCGGGATACTGCTCATCGAATTTCTCGTGCACTTCGTCATACACCGGGCGAAGACGCTCGTCACGGATCAGCTTGTCATCGGTATCCAGCGCGTAACGCACCTTTTCGATGGCGAATTCCTTCACCGCTTCGTACATATCCGGATCGGGATCGTTCGACTCGAAGGAGAACTTCGGACGGCCGATTTCCGCCTGGATGCCCTTGATGAACTCCACAATCTGCTGGTTGGCCGCATGACCGAACATGATTGCATCAAACATGGTGTCGTTGTCGATTTCGTTCGCACCGGCTTCGATCATCGCCACCAAATCGGCGGTGGATGCCACCGTCACGTGCATTTCAGAACGCGCTTCCTGCTCGGCGGTGGGGTTGATGACGAACTGACCGTCCACCATACCCACGACCACACCCGAGATCGGGCCATCCCACGGGATGTCCGAAATGGAGATGGCGATGGAAGCACCGATCATCGCGGTGGTTTCGGGCGGACAGTCGGGATCCACCGACATGACCGTGCACACCAGCGACACGTCGTTGCGCATATCCTTCGCAAACAGGGGACGGATCGGGCGGTCGATCACACGGGAGGTGAGGATCGCCTTTTCGGTCGGGCGACCTTCACGACGCATGAACGAGCCGGGAATGCGACCCACCGCATACAGTTTTTCTTCGTAGTCCACCGAAAGGGGGAAGAAATCCACACCTTCACGAGGTTTCGCGGACGCGGTCACGTTGCACATGACCACCGTTTCGCCGTAGCGCACCAAGCAAGAGCCGTTGGAGAGTTGCGCCATTTTGCCGGTTTCGACCACCAGGGGGCGGCCTGCCAGCGTGGTTTCAAATACGCGTGCATTTTCAAACATTGTCTTTACCTCCGTTTTTGTTGTTAAGCAGAGGAGGCATATCCGAACCCGATGTTAACGGGCCGATTTTCCCCTCGGCTGTGTTAAAATGCTCGTAAATCCGCAAGGATCTACTGCGCTTTTGCCTTGCCGATGAAAAAATCGGCTCCGTTTACATTCTTCG
>JAZONO010000057.1:0-13917 GCA_045654545.1 Acutalibacteraceae bacterium | reverse complement strand
TTCACCCTGCGTTAAAATACTCGCCAATACGAAAGTATTGGCTCCGTTTTTGCCAAGGTTTACCGAGAAATCCGTGCTTCTTAAAATCTTCGACCTCAAAGCGAGCAGATTTCGTGGGGGTTCCGTTTCTTCTTTTCTGCCGACAGGCTCGCGCCTGTCAAAGAAAAAGAGCGGAAAACACCGAAATATGCCGCTTAGAGGCAGGTTCGGATTACTCGCGTCACCTTAAAGTGATAACGGTGCGTGAAAAGAGGGCGTTTTATGAAAAACCAAAACCTACCCACAAGTGTGTACAGACGAGCGGTAACGCTGGTTGCGCTGGTGGTGTTGCTGTTTGCCGCGTTTGCGGTACGGTTGTACGATGTTCAGGTGACCGATCACGAAACCTACCGTGCGTTGGCGCGTGAACATGCCACGTTGGTCTTGCCGATCGCGGCGGAACGGGGGGAGATTTTGGATCGGTACGGTCGCCCGTTGGTGACCAACAAAACCGCGTATGACGTGGTGGTGGATCCGCATTGGTTTCCGAAGGAGAATGCGGCGCAAAACGAGGCGATCGCCGCCTTGTGCGCCACGCTTCAGGAATGCGGCGACGGGTGGCAAGACACCCTACCTATCGGTCACACCGCGCCCTTTAGCTTTTTGCCCGAACGCGCCGAAGGGGTGGCGGCACTGCAAACGGCGTTGCAACTGTCGGCTTCGTCCACGGCACAGGTGTGCATGGAGACGTTGATAACCCGTTACGGGTTGGAGGACTATCCCCCTTTGGAACAACGGTGGGTGGCAGGGGTGCGGCATGAGATGGCGACACGCGGTTTTGGCGTGAATGACCCGTATGTGTTTGCGGTGGGGGTGACAAAGGAAACCGCGTATGGCATCAGCGAAAACCCCGATACTTTCAAGGGGGTGACGGTGCAGGCCGCTACCGTGCGTGATTACGCCGCCGGGGCGACCGCCGTGCACCTGTTGGGCACGGTCGGTCCGATTTACGCCGAGGAGTATGCGGCATTGAAGGCGCGAGGATACGCGCTGAACGATACGGTGGGAAAAAGCGGTGCGGAAGCGGCATTTGAGCCGTATCTGCGCGGTGTTTCGGGACGGCGCGTGCTGCGAAAAAATGCCGAAGGAGTGGTGGTGGAGGCGACCGAGGAAGTGCCGCCCGTGTCGGGCGACACGGTGGTGCTCACCCTGAACGGCACGTTACAAACCGCCGCCGCCCACGCGCTGGACACGGTGATCCGTGATCTGCGCGCCTTGCCCGCCACATCGGGGGGCAGGTTTTTGAACAACGGGCACGATGCCGCGAGCGGTGCGGTGGTGGTGCTGGACGTGAGGGATGGCGGTGTGTTGGCGGCGGCCTCTTGGCCGTGGTACGATCCTGCCACAGCGTACACCGCGTTGCTGAACGATCCCGACCGCCCGTTGTTCAACCGTGCGTTGTACGGCATCTTTGCGTGCGGCTCTGTTATGAAACCGACGGTGGCATTGGCGGCATTGAGCGAAGCGGTCATCACCCCCCAAACCACCGTGTCCTGCAACGGGCGTTACACGCGGTTTTCGGCGGCAGGGCTCACGTTGCACTGTTTGGGACGGCACGGGCGGTTGCGTACGGCAAACGCATTGCAACACTCCTGCAACGTCTTTTTCTACGATATGGCCGAACGGGTGGGAATCGACAGGATGAACCGCTATGCCGCGCTGTGCGGTTTGGGGGAGAAAACCGGCATCGAGGTGGGTGAAGCCGGCGGTGTGTTGGCAGGGCCTGCGTTTCGGGAGGCGATGGGCGGTGTCTGGTCGGCGGCCGACCCCGCCGGGGCGGCGATCGGGCAATCGGACAACCTTTTCACCCCCATCCAACTGGCGGCGTATGCCATGACCTTGGCAAATGACGGCGTGCGCTACACCACTCACCTGTTCCACAGCCGTCTGGCAAGTGACGGACGGGTGAAAGAAACCTACACACCGCAGATCGCATCTAGGGGTATGTTTTCGCAAGAGGCGGTCGAAGCGGTGCGCGAAGGGATGATGTTGGCGGCCACGCGTGGCACGGCGGCTTCGTATTTTCGCAAAGCCGCCTACACGGTGGCGTGCAAAACGGGCACGGCGCAGGTGGCACAAAACCACAGCGATCACGGGGTGTTCATCGCCTATGCCCCCGTGGAATCCCCCGAAGTGGCAATCGCGGTGGTGGTGGAAAACGGCACGTCGGCGGCATCCATGCAGGTGGCGCGGACGGTGCTGGACACCTATTTCGGCGTGAGCGAAGGATAAATAAGGGTATATATTTTATAAAAAAATAAGAAAAAACGCGAAAAATAGTTTACTAACGGAAAAATTTGTGATACAATATCCGCAGAATGCGGTGTGAAAACCGAAAGGACGGAGGGAGAGCATGGGCCGAATCGCAGTGGTGACGTCCGGTAAGGGCGGCGCGGGAAAATCCACGGTATCTGCCGGTTTGGGGTATGCTCTGGCGGCGGCAGGCGCCAAAGTGCTGTTGGTGGATGGCGATGCCGGCCTGCGCAGTCTGGACTTGATGCTCGGCGTGGGGCAGGATATTATGCTGGACGTGTCGGATATTTTTGCAGGTAACTGCGAACCGATCAAAGCGGTGTATCCCTCCGGCTTCAGCGACAAGTTGGCACTGTTGCCTGCACCTTCCCGACTGGAAGCGCTTTGCTCACCGTACGATCTGCGTCGTTTGTGTCGCGGCTTTGCCCGTTTGTACGATTTCGTGTTGATCGATTGCCCGGCCGGCACCGGCCCGGGATTTGAAACGGCGTGTGCGGCGGCGGATACGGCGTTGCTGGTGACCACGCCCGACTTGATCTGTGCACGGGATGCCGGGTTGGTGGCCGATTTGTTGGAGCAGGCGGAGATTCCGGCACGGCTGATCATCAACCGTGTGCGCGTGACCCCCGTTTTGCAAGGAAAAATGCCGGATCTCGACACGATCATCGACACCGCCGGGGTGCAGTTGATCGGCGCGATTCCGGAGGACGAACAGTTGAACATTGCGGTGGCAAACGGGCGCCCGTTGCCGGAAAACGGCACGGCCGCGGCGTGTTTTCGCAATATCGCCCGTCGCTTTTGCGGCGACGACGTGCCGCTACTGCCGTTACAAAAAATGTGATTTCACGGAAGGGGAAGAACGAAAATGAACATTGCATTGATTGCTCACGATGCGAAAAAGGAATTGATGGTGCAGTTTTGCATCGCGTACTGCGGTATTTTGAGCCGTCATAACCTGTGTGCAACCGGCACGACGGGCAAGTTGGTGAGCGAAGCGACCGGCCTCAACATCACCCGTTACATGAGCGGTTCGCAGGGCGGCAGTCAGCAGATTGCGGCGCGTGTGGCGTGTGACGAGATCGACTTGCTTCTCTACTTCCGTGATCCGCTCACCGTGAAGACTACCGAGCCGAACGAAGCGGATATGCTTCGTCTGTGCGACGTGCGCAGCATTCCCGTGGCCACCAACATCGCCACGGCGGAGGTGCTTATCCACGGTTTGGAGCGCGGCGACCTCGACTGGCGCGAGATCGTGCGCAGCGAGACCTGATACAACCCAACATCAAAAGGGGCGGACGCGCAGTCTGCCCCTTGCATTTCGAAAGAACGAGAGGACGAAAACAGTTATGGCGATTCTCACCAAAGCACCGCGCGGCACGCAGGACGTGCTTCCGTCCCAGAGCGCGCGTTGGCAACACATTGAACAGACCGCGCTCGCGGTGGCGCGCAATTTCGGTTACCGTGAAGTGCGCACCCCCGTGTTTGAACACACCGAACTGTTCCACCGTTCGGTGGGGGAAACCACCGACGTGGTGCAAAAAGAAATGTACACGTTCGAGGACAAGGGCGGTCGTTCCATCACCTTGCGTCCCGAAGGGACGGCCGGCGCGGCACGTTGTTTGCTGGAGCACAGTTTGAACAACGAAGCGCTCCCCGTGAAGGTGGCATATCTCACCTCCTGCTACCGTTACGAAAAGCCGCAGGCAGGTCGCTTGCGTGAGTTCCACCAGTTCGGTGTGGAATGTTTCGGCGCGGCAGAGCCGCAAGCGGATGCGGAAGTGATCGCGCTGGCGCGCGGCGTGCTGGATATGCTGAACATCACGGGTGTCAGTTTGCACATCAACTCCATCGGTTGTCCGACCTGCCGTGCGGAATATCACAAGGCGCTCAAAGCGTATTTTGCCGCTAACGAGGAAACGTTGTGCGAAACCTGTCGCGGTCGTCTGGAACGCAACCCCATGCGCATTTTGGATTGCAAATCGCCCGTCTGCTCAAAGATCGCGGAAAGCGCGCCGGTTATGATCGACTATCTGTGCGACGATTGCCGTGACCATTTTGCGGCGGTGCAGGATTGCCTGCGCGCGGCCTCCATTCCGTTTGAATTGGATACGCGTATCGTGCGCGGTCTGGATTACTATACGCGCACCGTGTTCGAATTTGTGTCGGATGCGCTGGGTGCGCAGGCGGTCGTGTGCGGCGGCGGCCGTTACGACGGCTTGATCGAAGAGCTCGGCGGTCCGCACACCCCCTCGCTCGGTTTCGGCATGGGGCTGGAACGTCTGCTTTTGGTGATGGATGCCATCGGCGCACCTTTCCCGGAGGAAACGCGCCCCGAACTGTATCTCGCCCCGATGGGACAGGCCGCGGTGGCCCGTTGCTTTGCGATTGCGGACGGTCTGCGCCAAGGCGGTGTCGCGGTGGAAACCGATCTGTGCGGACGCGGTTTGAAAGCGCAGATGAAATATGCCGACAAGATCGGCGCACGGTATGTCATCGTAGTGGGCGATAACGAGTTGAATACCGGTCGCGCACAACTGAAAGATATGGAAAAGGGTACCAGTGAGGAGATTGGTCTGGATGACGGGCTGTACACCGCGCTGTGTAACAAAGCGACCGACCGCCAGCTCGCCGCCATCACCGACCTGTTCGGCGAAATGGCGATGGGCGGCGACGAACATACCGACGCTCTCAAAGGGCTGTTCGGCAAGACGGAATAAACGGGGGTAGGTTTATGGAAACGATTCAAGGTTTGAAACGCACCAACTATTGCGGCGAATTGCGCGCCGCGGACGATGGGCGTGAAGTAACGCTGTTCGGCTGGGTGCAACGTCAGCGCGATCTGGGTCAGTTGATCTTTGTGGATTTACGTGACCGCACGGGTATCGTGCAGTTGGCGTTCGACGAAGCGACCGATCGCGCGGTGTTCGACAAAGCGTTCACCCTGCGTTCGGAATTTGTGGTGGCGGTGCGCGGCACGGTGCGCATCCGTTCCGCCAAAAATGCCGATCTGCCCACGGGTGATGTGGAAGTCGCCGTTTTGGAACTGCGGATTTTGAACAAAGCGGACACGCCGCCGTTTGAAATTGTGGAAAACTCGAGCACGGCGGAACTCACCCGTTTGAAGTACCGCTATCTCGACCTGCGCCGTCCCGACTTGCAACGCAATTTGCTGATGCGTCACCGCATTGCGAAGGTCACCCGTGACTATTTTGACAGCCAAGGGTTTATTGAGTTGGAAACCCCCATGCTCATCAAATCCACCCCCGAAGGGGCGCGCGACTTTTTGGTGCCGTCGCGCGTGCATCAAGGCGAATTTTACGCCTTGCCGCAGTCGCCGCAGTTGTATAAGCAGTTGTCGATGGTGGCAGGGTTTGACCGTTACATCCAGCTCGCGCGGTGTTTCCGCGACGAAGATCTGCGTGCCGACCGTCAGCCGGAGTTCACCCAGATCGATATGGAAATGTCCTTTGTGGACGTGGAGGACGTGCTGGCCATCGGCGAAGGGTTTATGAAGACCCTGTTCAAGCAGGTGTTGGACGTGGACGTGCCGTTGCCGTTGCCGCGCCTTTCGTATAACGAGGCGATGGCGCGTTACGGTTCGGATAAGCCGGACACCCGCTTCGGCATGGAGATCATTGATCTGTCGGATGCCGTGGCAGGGTGTGGTTTCGGGGTGTTCACCTCGGCGCTGGAAGCCGGCGGCACGGTGCGTTGCATCACCGCGAAAAATGCGGTGAACACGCTCACCCGTAAAGAGGTGGACAAACTCACCGAAATGGTGCGCGGTATCGGCGCGAAGGGCCTCGCGTGGGCGCGCTTAACCCCCGACGGCGTGGCATCCTCCTTTGCGAAGTTTATGAGCGAAGAGGAACTCGCTCGTTTGCTCACCGCCGCCGGTGCCGAACAAGGCGACGTGGTGCTGATCGTGGCAGACAAGACCCGTGTGACCCTGCCGGTGCTGGGCGCACTGCGCTTGGCGGTGGCGGACAAACTGGGCATTGAGCGCAAAGGGTACAATCTCCTTTGGATCACCGAATTCCCCTTCTTTGAGTGGAACGACGAGACCGAACAGTACGATGCGATGCACCATCCCTTTACCTCCCCCCTTGATGAGAGCATCCCCTATTTGGACAGCGATCCCGACAAGGTGTACGCGAAGGCGTACGACTTGGTGCTCAACGGCGTGGAACTGGCGAGCGGTTCGATCCGCATCACCGACCCCGAGTTGCAAGCGAAGATGTTCCGTGCACTCGGTCTTTCGGACGAAGAGGCGGCGGAGAAATTCGGCTTCCTCACCAACGCCTTCCGCTTTGGTGCCCCCCCGCACGGCGGCATGGGTATCGGCTTGGATCGCCTGGTGATGCAGATGTTGGAAGCCGGCACGTTGCGTGACGTGATTGCCTTCCCGAAGGTGCAGAATATGACCGAACCGATGACCGATTGCCCTGCCCCCGTGGATGCGGTGCAACTGGCCGATTTGGGTTTGATTGTGAAAACGGAGGAAAACAATGGATAAGATTAAGATGACCACGCCGCTCGTGGAAATGGACGGCGACGAAATGACCCGTATTCTCTGGAAAGAGATCAAAGAGCAGTTGATCTGCCCGTTTGTGGATCTGAAGACCGAGTATTACGATCTCGGCCTGCCGCACCGCGACGAAACCGCCGACCAAGTGACGGTGGATGCCGCCGAAGCGATCAAAAAATACGGTGTCGGCGTGAAATGCGCCACCATCACCCCCAACGCCCAGCGCGTGGAGGAATATAACCTGCACGAGATGTGGAAAAGCCCCAACGGCACCATCCGTGCCATGTTGGACGGCACGGTGTTCCGTGCGCCCGTGTTGGTGGACGGCGTGAATCCCAACGTGAAGACCTGGAAAGCACCCATCACCTTGGCACGTCATGCCTACGGCGATGTGTATAAGAACAGCGAGATTGCGGTGGACGGCCCGGCGGTGGCGGAGCTGTGTGTCACCTATCCCGACGGCCGTGTGGAGCGCCGTCCGATCCACGAGTTCAAAGGCCCGGGCATCATTCAGGGCGTGCACAACACCGATGCCTCCATCCGCAGTTTTGCGCGTGCGTGCTTCACCTATGCGCTGTCGCTCGGTCAGGACATCTGGTTCTCCACCAAGGACACCATTTCCAAGGTGTACGACCATCGGTTTAAGGATATCTTTGCCGAGGTGTACGAAAACGAATACAAAGACAAGTTTGAAGCTGCCGGCATTGAGTATTTCTACACCTTGATTGATGATGCGGTGGCGCGTGTGATCCGTTCACAAGGCGGTTTCATCTGGGCGTGCAAGAACTACGACGGCGACGTGATGAGCGATATGGTTGCCACCGCGTTCGGCTCGCTTGCCATGATGACCAGCGTGTTGGTGTCACCCGACGGCAAGTATGAATACGAAGCGGCGCACGGCACGGTGACCCGTCACTACTATCGTCATCTGAAAGGCGAGGAGACCTCCACCAACCCCGTGGCGACCATTTTTGCGTGGTCGGGCGCGTTGCGCAAGCGCGGCGAGCTGGATAACTTGCCCGATCTGTGCGCGTTTGCGGACAAACTGGAATCCGCCACCGTGGGCACCATCGAAAGCGGTGTGATGACCAAAGACCTGATCGGGCTTTCCACCTTGGAAAACAAGCGTGGGGTCAACACGATGGATTTCCTTGCCGCTATCGCCACCCGTCTGAACGACTTGGCGTAATATACGAGGAGATCCAAGCATTTTTGCCGCCCGACCGTGAAGGTCCGCCGGCGGCGGAAATGAGCGGCATTTCCTTTTGCGACGGCAGTTACCGCATTGAGCGCGACCGCCCCTTGCACCTTGAAGCTGCACGAGATCATCGGGCGGTTGGGATTTCTCACAAGGGAGAACGAGGATGAAGGTGCGTTGGAACGAAGCCGTTTTACCGGTGGCCAAGTTGCACGATGGGGTGTACCATCTTTATAAAAGTGCCGACGGTCGGCTGTGCATCGACACTCAAACATAAGCGTATAAAAACAAGGCGAAGGGTTTTCCCTTCGCCTTGTTTTGTTGTCGTGTTACCAAGAAATGTTTTCAAAGAGATGGGTGTCTTTGTCTGCCGCGCGATCACGGTACATGAGGGCGAGGCGCACAACGCCCCCCTTGCGAAACGAACTGGTATATATAATAAGGTATATAAAAAGGCGGTTTTTGGAGAAAAGGCGTTCGCCTGCGGCGAAGTCCGTGTAACAGGATGTTCGGCTTCGCCGAAATCCGTGTAACATTTTTCTTGGCATCCTGAACGGATGCCATTTCACCTGCGGCGAAACCGAAAAAGTTACGGTGTGGTACAAACACATTGTAGGGACGGGCGTCCTCGCCCGTCCGTAGGGTGTTCGGCTTCGCCGAAATCCGTGTCACGCGTTTCTCGGCATCCCGAACCACACAAGAAATTGTGCTTGAAAACCGCCGAAACACAAGGGGTTGCGGCGCAAAAAATTTTTTCAAAAAATTTAAAAAAAGGCTTGCAATTTGCGGGGATATGTAGTATGATTACAAGGCACGCGTATGCGAAACATAGGGAATTTCTGCCCTTTTTGCTGCGTTTGCAGACTGCACGATATGCGATGATGCGGGAGGTTGCGACCGGTACGGTCGGTTTTTCCGCGGAGTATGTCCGATTTTAAACCGGGCGACAAGTAATAACTGCAAGGAACGGCAATGCGGAACTCACGCCGCAGGTGTGCCATGGTTCCGTTCGCCGTGAAGGCTTGCAGGGCGCTTAGACCGTACCCGGAAGGCTTGGATCTCACACAAGTGTTCCGGTTTTTTGACGGGGTGTGAAGAAACACCCGGCAGAGTGTTCGGTTTCGGCGTCGCCCGCCAACTCAAAAATTTTAAGGAGGCGTTTTTCAGTGGCAGTCAAAGAGAAAATCCGTATTCGTATCAAGGGTTACGATGTTCAGTTGGTGGATCAGTCCGCCGGCAAGATCGTAGAGACCGCTCGCCGTACCGGCGCGCGCGTGTCGGGTCCCGTGCCGCTTCCGACCGAAAAGGAAGTTGTCACCATCCTGCGCGCTGTGCACAAGTACAAGGATTCCCGCGAGCAGTTCGAATCCCGCGTCCACAAGCGTCTGATTGACATTCTCAGACCGTCGAACAAAACAGTTGAGGCCCTGATGGGGCTTGAACTCCCCGCCGGCGTGGAAATCGAGATCAAACTGTAAGAACTTCGGTTAACTGCAGTAGGATCGGGAATCGCAAGATTCCGAAATCCACGAAGCGAGGTCATGTTGGCGAAAGCCAACCAATAACCAATGGAGGTAGAGACAAATGCAAAAGAGCATCATCGGTAAGAAGATCGGTATGACCCAGATCTTCGACGAAAAAGGCAACGTCGTCCCGGTGACCGTCATCGAAGCAGGCCCTTGCGTGGTCGTGCAGAAGAAGACGGCGGAAAACGACGGCTACGAAGCCGTCCAGGTCGGTTTTGGCGATATCAGCGCCAAGGCAGTGACCAAGCCCCTGAAAGGGCACTTTGATAAGGCGGATGTCGCGCCGAAGCGCACGCTTCGCGAGTTCCGCCTGGAAGATTGCAGCGCACTGAACGTCGGCGACATCATCAAGGCTGACATCTTTGCTGCCGGCGACCACGTGGACGTGGTCGGCACCAGCAAGGGTAAGGGCTACGCCGGTGCGATCAAGCGCTGGAACCATGCGCGTTTGAAGGAAACCCACGGCACCGGTCCGGTGGCGCGTCATGCCGGCTCGCTCGGCGCGTGCTCGTCCCCGTCCCGCGTGTTTAAGGGCACCAAGGCCGCCGGCCATCTGGGTGCTGAGCGTGTGACCGTTCAGAACCTGGACGTCGTGAAGGTCGATGTGGAGAACAATCTGATCGCTGTGCGTGGCGCTGTTCCGGGCGCTAAGGGCGGCATCGTGATCATCTCCGACAGTGTGAAAGCCTAAGGGAAGGAGGAAGAAACATGCCTACCGTATCGATTTTTGACATGAAAGGCACCAACACCGGTTCCATGGAGCTGAAGGCGGAAGTGTTCGGCATCGAACCCAACAAGACCGTGTTGCACAGTGCTGTTGTGAACTATCTTGCGAATCAGCGTCAGGGCACGCAGTCCACGCTCACCCGTTCGGAAGTGAGCGGCGGCGGTCGTAAGCCGTGGCGTCAGAAGGGCACCGGTCACGCCCGTCAGGGTTCCACCCGTGCCACTCAGTGGATTCACGGCGGTATCGCGCTCGGCCCGAAGCCGCGCGACTATCGTTACGCTCTTCCGAAGAAGGTGCGCCGTCTGGCTATGAAGTCTGCCCTCTCCTCTAAGGTGGCGGCGGAAGAGATGCTGGTTGTGGACGGTCTCGCTCTGGAAGAGATCAAAACCCGTAGCATCGCTGCCATGCTGAACGCGCTGGAAGCGGATTGCAAGGTTCTGCTGGTGCTGGCGGAAAACGATGAGAAGATCATCAAGTCCGCTCGCAACATCCCCGGTGTGAAGACCGCGCAGGTCAACACCCTGAATGTGTACGATATTCTGAACTGCGATAAGTTCATCGTGGCGAAGGATGCCGTCGCTATGATCGAGGAGGTGTACAACTGATGAACGCACGTGACATCATTATCGCGCCGATCATCACCGAAAAAGCGGTGACCGGTCTGCCGGAGAAAAAGTACACCTTTAAAGTCGCCTGTGGCGCCAACAAGATCGAGATCGCCAAAGCGGCGGAAGAGATCTTCGGTGTCAAGGTGAAAAAGGTGAACACCATCAGCATGAAGGGGCATCTTCGCCGCATGGGCCGTCACGAGGGTTACACCTCCGACTGGAAAAAGGCGATCGTCACCCTGACCGCTGACTCCAAGGCCATCGAGTTCTTCGACGGTTTGTTCTAAGGAACAAAACTCAATCGGTGCGCATTGAGTGCGCAAGCAATCAACGCGCTTCCACCTACGGCAATGTATGGGAGGAATAGATCTCCCGCCAAGCCAACGAATTAGGAGAGTGAAATAAATGCCTATCATCAGTTATAAGCCGACGACCAACGGTCGCCGCGGCATGACGACGATGGACTACAGCGGCCTTTCCAAAGTGGCTCCCGAAAAGAGCTTGCTTGCTCCGCTGAAGAAGAATGCCGGCCGCAACAGCTATGGCCGCATCACCGTTCGCCACCGTGGCGGCGGCAACCGTCGTAAGTATCGTATCATCGACTTCAAGCGTAACAAGGGCGGCATGAGCGCCACCGTGCTGACGCTGGAGTACGATCCCAACCGCTCCGCGCACATCGCGCTGGTGCAGTACGAGGATGGCGAGAAGCGCTACATCATCGCGCCTCACGGTCTCTCGGTGGGTGACGTGGTCACCTCCGGTGCCGAAGCCGATATCAAGCCGGGCAACGCCCTGCCGCTTCAGAACATCCCCACCGGTACCTTCATCCACAACGTGGAACTGTACCCCGGCAAGGGCGCTCAGCTCGCCCGCAGCGCCGGCGTTATGGCTCAGCTGGTCGCAAAAGAAGGCGGCAAGGCGCTGGTGCGTCTGCCCTCCGGCGAAATGCGTTACGTTCCGGCGGAATGCATGGCGACCATCGGTCAGGTCAGCAACATCGAGCACGAGAACGTGCACCTCGGTAAAGCCGGCCGTAAGCGTCACATGGGTTGGAGACCCACCGTCCGCGGTTCGGTCATGAACCCCTGCGATCACCCGCACGGTGGTGGTGAGGGTAAATCCCCCATCGGCCGTCCCGGCCCTGTTACCCCGTGGGGCAAGCCCGCGCTGGGTTACAAAACTCGCAAAAATCACAACCGCTCCGATAAGTACATCGTGAAGCGCCGCAACGGTAAATAAGCGAAAGGAGAATCAGGATAATGGGCAGAAGCGTAAAAAAAGGACCTTATGTACAGCCTGTGCTGTTCAAGCGCGTCCAAGAAATGAATGCTGCTGGCGAAAAGCGCATTTTGAAGACCTGGAGCCGTTCCTCCACGATTTTCCCGGATTTCGTGGGTCATACTTTCGCGGTGCATGACGGGCGCAAGCACGTGCCGGTGTACGTCACCGAAGATATGGTCGGCCATAAGCTGGGCGAATTCGCCCCCACCCGTACGTTTAAGGGCCACGTCGGCTCCAAGACGTCGAAGTAAGCGGTTGAAAGGAGAGAATTGAAATGGAAGCAAGGGCGCAAGCAACTTACGTCCGCATTTCCCCTCGCAAAGTCAAAATCGTTCTCGACCTCATCCGCAACAAGCCGGCTGATGTCGCGATGGCGATCGTGAAAAACACCTCGAAGGCCGCCTGTGAGCCGATTGAGAAGCTGCTCAAGTCGGCGATGGCCAACGCGGTGAACAACCACAACATGAACGGTGATGCTCTGTATGTGGCCGAGTGCTCGGTGAGCGGCGGCCCCATCATCAAGCGTATCCGTCCCCGTGCACAGGGTCGTGCGTTCCGCGTTGAGAAGAGAACTTCTCATATCACCCTGGTGCTCAAGGAACTGGACTAAACGAGGAGGAGGAGAGTTATGGGACAGAAAGTGAATCCTCACGGCCTTCGCGTCGGTGTGATTAAAAACTGGGATTCCCGTTGGATCGTGGCCGACAAGGACATGGGCGATACCATCGTGTCGGACTACAATCTGCGCAAATATCTGAAGAAGACCTTGTATGCCGCCGGCATTTCCAAGGTTGAGATCGAGCGTGATGCCTCCCGTGTCCGTGTGCACATCCACTGCGCGAAACCCGGTGTGGTTATCGGCAAGGGCGGCACCGAAATCGAGAAGCTGCGTTTGACCTGCGAAAAGATGCTGGGTAAAGCCACCCTCGTAAACATCGTTGAGGTGAAGAACCCGGATCTGGACGCTCAGCTGGTTGCCGAAAGCATTGCGGCTCAGCTGGAAAAGCGTGTGTCGTTCCGCCGTGCAATGAAGATGGCGATCGGCCGTGCAATGAAACTGGGTGCTAAGGGTATCAAGACGCAGGTGTCCGGCCGTTTGGGCGGCGCCGAAATCGCGCGTACCGAGCAATATCATGAAGGCACCATTCCGCTGCAGACCCTGCGTGCGGACATCGACTACGGCTTTGCGGAGGCGAACACCACCTACGGCCGCATCGGTGTCAAGACTTGGATCTACCGCGGCGAAGTGCTTGCGGGCGCTGCGAAGCCCCGTCGGGAAGGAGGCCGCAAATAATGCTGTTGCCGAAGAGAGTAAAATATCGTCGCGTGCACAGAGGCCGCCTCACCGGTAAGGCCTATCGCGGCACCACCGTGAGCCACGGTGAATATGGCCTGATGGCGACGGAGCCGGCATGGATCAGCTCCAACCAGATCGAGGCCGCCCGTATCGCCATGACCCGTTACATCAAGCGTGGCGGTAAGGTTTGGATCAAGATCTTCCCCGATAAGCCCATCACCGAGAAGCCTGCTGAGACCCGCATGGGTTCCGGTAAAGGTTCTCCCGAGTACTGGGTTGCTGTTGTGAAGCCCGGCCGCATCATGTTCGAGATGGACGGTGTCGCCGAGGACGTGGCCCGTGAGGCTCTGCGTCTGGCTGCCAACAAGCTGCCCATCAAGTGCAAATTTGTCCGCAAGGAAGAAACGGATGGTGAGCAGGCATGAAATCTAACGACTTGATTAAGATCCGCGAACTGACT
>JAZONO010000056.1:0-1575 GCA_045654545.1 Acutalibacteraceae bacterium | reverse complement strand
CGCTCATCGCCTTCTTCACCGTGTTGGGGATGTCGTGCAGTTTCAGATCCAAAAAGATCTTGTGACCGCGCTTTTTGATTTCGCGCACGATGGACGGACCTTCGGCATAAAACAGTTCCATACCGATCTTCACAAACGGCTTGCGCCCCGTGAATTTGTCCAAAAATACAAATACCTGTTCGGCACTCGCGAAATCGCATGCCACAATAACGTCCTTACCCATTACGTCTCTCTCCTCTTTATGTCAATGCGAATTACTTACAAAACCGCTGGGCCCACAGCGCCGCGTGAGACACCCATTGCGCAAACGCCGCATCGTTATAGTACGCTTGCCCCAAGTCGGTCACTTCGTTGGCGAGCGCCATTCCGTGCGGACCAAAGGGATAAATATGCGTTTCAAAGGGTACGCCTGCTTCGGCATAGGCTTGCGACATCGCCAATGTGTTGCCGATATGGACCTGCTCATCGTCTGCTGTGTGTGCCATAAATGCGGGCACGCTGTCGGCATCCACGTGCTTTTCCAGCGAGGTGGCCGCCAGTTGCTCTTCGGTCGGTGTGTCGGTGCACCACAGATTTCGGAAAGAGTCATAGTGCCCAAACGAAGCGATCACGGGATAGATCAGCATCACGCCCGTCGGCTTGTTCGCGCCGTAGGGACGACCCGTTGCCTCCGTGATGGCAGGCAACTTCCACAACGTACCTGCCGAAGCCGCCAAATGTCCGCCTGCCGAAAACCCGACCACAAACAACGCATCGGGATCGATGTGATAGCGGTCCGCGTTGTCGCGGATGTGTCCGATCGCTTGTGCCACCTCGATCAACTGGGCAGGAAACGGCTTCTTGCGCTCCACGGTGTAGTGCAACACAAACGCGTTGTACCCGTGCGGCATAAATGCCTGGGCGATCGGCTCACCTTCACGGTCGGAACACACATTAAAGTATCCGCCGCCGGGCAACACGAGCAATGCCTTGCGGCGGTGTTCCCCCACTTGATCGGCCACATAGGTTTCCAGATAAACCTGCTCATCTTCAGAAGAGAGCATCACTTTTTCAAACAGCATATCGTTCCCTCCATTATGCCTTGCCGATGATATCGGACAAGGAGTCAATACCGTATTGTTTCATGGCGCGCGGCAGATCGGCGATGATGTCGCGGCAAGCATAGGGATCCACCAAGTTGGCGGCACCCACTTCCACCGCGGTCGCACCGGCGAGCATCATTTCGATCACGTCCTCTGCCGAGCTGACACCGCCCATACCCACCACGGGAATGTTCACCGCGTGGGAAACCTGATACACCATCCGCACCGCCACAGGGAAGATGGCGGGGCCGGAGAAACCGCCCATCTTGTTGGCGATGACGGGCTTCTTGGTCTTGAGGTCGATGCGCATACCTAAGAGGGTATTGATCATGCTGATACCGTCGGCGCCGGCGGCCTCGCAGGCCTTGGCGATGGAAACGATGTCGGTGACGTTGGGAGACAGCTTGATGATCACAGGCTTCTTGGTCACAGCCTTGACCGCGCGGGTCACCTCGGCCGCCGCCTCAGGCTGCGTGCCGAAGCTCATGCCGCC
>JAZONO010000055.1:0-9350 GCA_045654545.1 Acutalibacteraceae bacterium | reverse complement strand
CATCCCGCACTGCGGGCGCTCGGCAACGCGACCTTTCCTGGTTCGATCCCCTTCTCGACCCTCTGTGGTGGAGATCTTTTCGTGGCTTGTTCGCAGGCGCGTTGCGCCTTTGGACGAAAAGCGAAACAGTCCACCGGACTGTTTCTTTGTCGCTCCTTATCGCGCTATGCGCGATGTTCGCTCCCATTCCTGGTTCGATCCCCTTCTCGTTGCCTATGATGTAAAAAAAGAGACACCCCAAGGGGTGTCTCTTTTTTTACATGGTGGACTCGAAGGGGATCGAACCCTCGAACCTCACGGATGCGAACCGTGCGCTCTCCCAGCTGAGCTACGAGCCCATGTATGTAAAGCGGTTTGCGCCGCCCATATATATTAGTCGATAACGGCGAATTTGTCAAGAGGTTTTTTGAAAAAAAGGCAAAAAACTTTTGCTTGTAAATTTTCTGTAATAAAATGGCCGAAAGAATTGTCAAACTGGGAATTTTGTGGTATGCTTAGGGTGAGCAGTCAAACCCGAACGAGAAAGAAGACGAGATTATGAAATTTCCCAACACCACCGTTTGGCAGGCGGTCAAGGTTTTTCTTTATAGCGCATTTGCTGCGCTGTTGTGTGCCATTTTGCACCTGTCGGTGACCATGGCGCTGAATATGAGCACCCGTCAGGAACTCGGTCAACGGGTGGGCGGTGTGCTGGAAGATGGGCGCACCATCGTGTCCGAAACCTACAACGCCACGATGGATTCCGAAGCCTATTCCAAGGCATATATCATTGAAGAGGACGGCAGTGAAACGCCGATTCCCGTGGAGGATTTGGAGAAATATCCCATCACACAGAGTTTCAAATCGCGTATTCTCTCCGATCCCGATCCCGAAATGAAGGCGATCGCCGATTGGGTGGCGCAGATACTGATGTTGATTCTGTTCTTGGCGTTCCCGTATTCCACCTTGTGGTATCTGGGCGATCACGATCGCAACCGCGTGCTGTTCGGTCATCAAACGGCGAATCCGTGGCGCGGTGTGCAGGTGGGGGCGCTCGCTTCCGTGCCTGCCGCGTGCATGTGGCTGTTGTTGGTGTTGGGCAAGGTGATGAACGTCCTTCCCGGCTTTGTCAAATGGTACCGTTGGTCTAACATGTGTTTCTGGTCGTACGTGAGCCACTTGATTCCGAGCGACATTCTGAACCCTGCGGACGTTGCGTGGGGCAGCGTGGCGGCGATGTTGGTGCCGCTGGTAACACTTCCTGCCATAACGGGACTCGCCTATTTCTTGGGTTACAAGGAAATTTCGGTGCGCGACCGCTTGGTCTATTCCGCTACGGGCAAAACACCCAAACGGCGCAAACGATAAAACAGAATCTGCCGTAGCGGATGACACAGGGGTTAAATCGGAGAGGATGTATCGTGAACGGTACATCCTCTTTAGTTTTCCCCACTTGTCGATAGATGAATGACACGATTCGCGGTATACATTTCCATCGCTTTGCATAGGTTAAACCGACAGACCCGAACGGTGTTCGGATTTGTCGGTTTAACCTACTGTGTGGCGGAGGGGTGCGGATGAAACGGCAACAATGGGCGGTTTGGTTGACGGCGGTGTGTTGCGTGACGGCACTGTGCGTATCATTGCCGCGTGTGAAAGAGGCGGATGCCGCCCTGCGTGCGGCAGAGGAACCGTACGTGCTGATCGACCCCGGCCACGGCGGTGCGGACGGCGGTGCCACGGGTACGGACGGCACGCAGGAAAAAGAGGTGAATTTGGCGGTGTCGCGCACGCTTTTTTCGCTGTTACGGGTGATGGGGGTGCAAACGGGCATCACACGTGCGGATGACCGTTCCATTCACTCCGCCGATGCCACCACCCTGCGCGAACAAAAGGTGAGCGATATGCACAACCGCTTGGCGTTATATAACGAAGCCACCTTGGTGGTGAGCATCCATCAAAACCACTTTTCGCAAAGCCAATACAGCGGCGCGCAGGTGTTTTGCGCGCCCAACCATTCGCAAAGTCGGCTGCTTGGCGAGGCGATCCGCCAAGCGGTGATCGGGCAGTTGCAACCCGACAACACACGGGAGATGAAAACGGCGGACGACGGTGTGTTTTTGCTCGCCAACACCCAAACACCTGCCGTGCTGGTGGAGTGCGGCTTTTTATCCAATCCTGCGGAATGTGCCAATCTGTCGAATGCCGCCTACCGTCGGAAAATGGCGTTTGCGGTGGCGTGCGGTGTGTTTTCTTTTTTGGAAAACGGAATTTCTGTCTTGTAATGGACAGAAAATTATGATATAGTGAATGTGAGAAAGGAGGGGTACTGTGGCATCAAAAAACAAAACGGTGTTTGTCTGCTGTGAATGTGGGTTTGAAGCACCGCGGTGGAGTGGACGTTGCCCCTCCTGTGGGGAATGGAACACCATGCAAGAAGAGTTGCGTACCCCACAAACTGCCGTTTCTTCTGCACCCGTCGGTCGTGTGACACCGCAAAAACTCCGTGAGATCGATCCGCACGGCGAGGTGCGCACTTCCACGGGTATGCCGGAATTGGATCGCGTGCTGGGCGGCGGTATCGTGAAAGGTGGGTTGATGCTCATCGGCGGTGATCCCGGCATCGGTAAATCCACCTTGCTGTTGCAAATTTGCGAACATATCGGGCGGACACGCAAGATTTTGTACGTTTCGGGCGAGGAATCGGCGGCACAGATCAAACTGCGTGCCGATCGCCTGGGTGTGGAAAGCGACAATTTGTCCCTCCTGTGTGAAACGGATCTTGGCACGGTGTTGGCGGCTATGCAGGCGGAAGCACCCGATCTGATGATCGTGGACTCCATCCAAACGATGAATTTGGCACAGGTGTCCTCTTCGCCCGGCAGTGTGACGCAGGTGAGGGAATGCACCTCGGCGATCATGCGTGCGGCGAAAGCGGTGGATCTGCCCGTGTTTGTGGTGGGTCACGTGAATAAAGACGGCGCGATCGCAGGTCCGAAAGTGATGGAACACATTGTGGATTGCGTGATGTATTTTGAAGGGGATCGCAACAGCAGTTACCGCCTGTTGCGGTGTGCCAAAAACCGTTATGGATCGACCAACGAGATCGGCGTGTTCGAAATGCGCGATCGCGGTTTGGCGCAGGTGGAAAACCCCTCGCAAATGCTGTTGTCGGGTCGTCCCAAAGGGGTGAGCGGCACCTGCGTGTCCTGCACGGTGGAGGGGACAAGACCTCTCTTGGCGGAAGTGCAAGGCTTGGTGTGTCCCAGCGGCTTCGGCAATCCGCGGCGCACCTCCACGGGGTTTGATTACAACCGTATGACCTTGCTGCTTGCCGTGTTGGAAAAACGTGCAGGCTATTTCTTCCAAAACCTGGATGCCTACGTGAACGTGGTGGGCGGTCTGCGTTTGGACGAGCCGGCGGCTGATCTGGCGGTGGCATTGTCGCTTGTGTCCAGTTTGAAGGACAAGCCCATCCCCGAGGGGGTGGTTGCGTTTGGCGAAGTGGGGCTGACAGGTGAAATCCGTGCGGTCTCGCAAGCCGAAGCGCGTGTGGCGGAAGCGGCACGGTTGGGATTCACGCGTGTGCTGATGCCCAAACAAAACGCGGAGTCGATCGCTTTGCGTGATGATGTGGAAGTTGTCGCGGTACAAAGTGTTCGCGAAGCGTATGAATTACTGTAAATAGAGTATATCACAATGATTAAAGTTACGGTTTGGAATGAAGGTCGCCACGAAACCTTTCCGATCTACTACGTGCCCGAAATTCAAACGGTCATTAAAAACGCGGTGCGTTACTGTGCGCCCGTGATCCGCGAAGAGTTGACCTGCCCCCATATCGAAAAGATGTAAGGAGAGTCTATGATCACATTTGATGAACTGCGTCGCAATGAGGATATTCGCACCTACATCACCCGTGCGGACGAATCGCTGGCGGCACTCGGCTACACCGAACACAGCCTTGCTCACGTTACCCGTGTGGCAGAAGAGGCCGGTCGCCTGCTGCGTGAGTTGGGACATTCCGAACACACAGTGGAATTGGCGCGCATTGCCGGCTATTTGCACGACATCGGCAATTTGGTCAATCGCATCGAGCATTCGCAAAGCGGTGCGGTAATGGCGTTTCGTATCCTCGACCACATGGATATGGCGGCGGCAGATATCGCCACGGTGGTGACCGCCATCGGCAACCACGATGAGGGTACGGGTGTGCCGGTCAATGCGGTGGCAGCGGCACTGATTTTGGCGGATAAATCGGATGTGCGGCGCAGTCGTGTGCGCAACCGCGATCTCACCACGTTTGATATTCACGATCGCGTGAACTATTCGGTGGAGAAATCGTCGCTGGATTTTAATGCCGATAAAACGGCGTTGGAATTGCGGCTTGCCATTGATACGCAGTACGGAAGCGTGATGGAATATTTTGAAGTGTTTATGGAACGCATGTTGCTTTGTCGCCGCGCGGCAGACAAACTCGGCGTGCAGTTTAAACTCTATATCAACGAGCAATGCCTGATGTAAAAACTAAGACCTGCTGATTCCAAAATCAGCAGGTCTTGTTTTTACTTGTGACGTCGGATAGCACCGACCGCGGCACACACCGCAAAGGCGAGGATATTCACCGCCACCACCGTAGCGCCGGTAGGTAGTTCATACACAAACGAGAGCACCGTGCCGCCGAGGAAACACAGCACCGATACCGCGGCCGCTGTCACCACCGTTTGGCGGAAGGTGCGGCACACGCGCATGGCAGAAAGGGCAGGGAAGATGAGCAACGACGAAATGAGCAATGCCCCCATCAAGCGCATACCCAACACCACCGTCACGGCGGTGAGCAGAGCAACCAGCAGATTATAAGCCCCTGCACGCGTGCCGGTGGCACGGGCAAAGGTTTCGTCAAAGGTGACCGCAAACAAGCGGTTGAAGAACAAAAGATACAAGCACAGCACCACCACCGATAAGGCGATGCCGAGCCACGTGTCGCCGCGGCTGAGCGAAAGGATACTGCCGAACATATAATTGTTCACGTCGGTGTTCATGCCGCCCGAAAGCGAGACGACCAACACACCGATAGCCAGCGATCCGGACGAAATGAGGGCGATGGCGGCATCTCCCTTGATGCGCGTACTGTTGCTGATGCGCAACAGCAGCACGGCGGCAAGCGACACCACGGGAATGCACACCCAAAGCGGTGCGGCACCCAGCGCCGCGGCGATGGCCAGCGCGCCGAACCCCACGTGGGACAACCCGTCACCAATCATGGAATAGCGTTTGAGCACCAAACTGACACCCAACAGCGCGGCGCACAGCGAAACCAGTACCCCCACCGTGACGGCGCGCACCATAAACGGATACGAGAACATTTGCAAGATGACATCAAACATCGCACTCACCTCCCATGAAACGGCGGCCGAGCGCGCTTTGAAGATAGGCTTCCCGCGTGCCGAAAAACAGCGGTTTTTGTTGCAGATGCAACACGTGGGATGCGTGTTCGCGCACGGCGGTGGGGTCGTGCGACACCATAATGATGCTCACCCCGTGATCGCGGTTCAAATGATGGATCACCTTGTACAGTTCCGCCGTGACCAACGGGTCCAACCCGGCGGCAGGCTCGTCCAACAACAGCATGGATTCGGTGGCGCACAGCGCCCGTGCCAGCAACACCCGTTGCCGTTGGCCGCCCGACAGATCGCTGAAGCGGCGATGACGAAGCGGCAGAATGTCCAAGAGTTCCATGCTGTGGCGCGCCTCTGCTTTGTGGGAACGGTTGTAAAACGGACGTGTGCCCAAACGGTTTAAGCACCCCGACAACACCACTTCATACACGCTGGCAGGAAAATCCTGCTGGTGCTCCGCTTGTTGCGGCAGGTACCCCACCGTACGCGGATGTAACCCTTCGCCGTAGCACACCTCGCCCGTAATCGGCGCTTTCAAGCGAAGTAACCCTTTGATCAAGGTGCTTTTTCCGCTGCCGTTTTCGCCCACGACACAAAGGTAATCCCCTGCATGTATGGTGAAATCTACGTCGGACAGCACGGCTTTGCCGTCATAGCCGAAGGATGCGGCTCGACAAGTGAGCAAACTCATGTGTAAAGTGCCTCCTTCAACACAGTCAAATTCGCCGTCATCAGCGTGAGATAGGTTGCGCCGCCGTCCAACTCCGCTTTGGTGAGATTGTGGCACGAATGGAACAACCGCTTTTGCGCGCCCGTTGCTTCGCACAGCGTGTCCGCGAGTTTTTGGTTGGAAAATTCAATGTATAACACCACGGGGATACGGTCGGCTTTCACACGGTCGGCGAGTGCCGCCACCGTTGCCGCCGAAGGTTCGGCGGAGTGATCGCACCCGTCATAGGCGGATTCACACGTGAGCCCATAACTTTCGGCAAAATGGCGGAAGGGGAAACGGTCGCCAAAGATCAACGTCTTGCGCGGTGCGCCGTTCACCGTTTCGGCGAATTGGGTATCCAATGCACGCAATTTGTCGCCGTATGCCGCCGCGGCGGTGTGCAACGCCTCTTCGTCTGCCACCCCGATCTCACACAGCACCTCCTCCAGCCGTTCCACGATCATCAGGGCGTTCTTGGGGGAGGTCCACACGTGCTCGTCGTGGTGATGGGTGTCCTGCACGCCCACACAGTTCATCAACGTAAGGGTGCGCGGAGGGGTATCCATCGAGCCGAGCATATCCGTCACCCACGCTTCGGATTCGCCCCCCACGTAGATGAACAGATCGCAGTTTTGAATGTCCATAATGTCGCGCGGTGTCGGCTCATAGGCGTGGGTTTCCTGCCCGGGATCGAGCAACAGCGACACGGTGGCTTCGGGTGCGATGGCACGCACAAAATCATAGGGCGGAAATACGGTGCAAATCACCTGCAATCCGTCCTCTTTCTCGCGCTTTGCACCGCATCCCATAAGGGACAGTAAACAAACGGCGGCAAGCAACACCGCCAAAACACGTCGTTTCATTCGGTTATCCTCTCTCGGCGCAGACTTCGCACCGTCCAAACAACATGGTCATACGTTCATCGGCGGCAAAATGGTGGCGTTTCAGCCGCTCTTCCACAAAGGCGGTGGTGTCGTGATCCAAATGCACCGTGCGCCCGCAATCCACACACTTCAAATGCAGATGACGGTGGCAATCCTCGCCACCCAATATCTGATAGGTGAACCGACGGCTGTTTCCCTTCACAAACCGTCGCACCGTGCCGTCCTCCACCAGTTGGCTCATCAAACGGTACAAGGTGCTTTTGCCCACGGGCAACGCATCGGCGATCTCCTCAATGGTGCACGGGGTGGTGTGCGTTTTCAAAAAGTCCAGCAGTTGTCGCCGCCCGTTGGTCTGATAATGCGTGGCCACAGGGCTCACCTCCAAAATTGAGAATTACTCTCAATTAGTATACAAACCGTTCACGGCTTTGTCAAGCAAAAAGCGGAAAATGACTTGATTTTTTGCAATAAAGTGCGTACAATGGAAAGGAAAGGGAGGCGAGAGCATGGCGATTGGATATATTGTGGGTGCGGCGGCGTATTGCGCCCCGTTTTCGCCGACGGCAGAGGATGTCGTGGTGGCGGCCGACGGCGGTTTGTTGCATCTGCGTGCCATGGACATCGCACCCACCTTCACAGTGGGGGATTTCGATTCACTCGCCTCACAACCCACGGGGGAGAACGTGATGACCTATCCCGTGGAAAAGGACGATACCGACACCATGCTTGCCGTGAAACTGTTGTGGGAACGCGGTGTGCGGGAATTCCGCCTGCTTGCCGGCACGGGCGGACGCAGTGACCACACGTTGGCGAATCTGCAAACGCTGTTGTGGGTGGCGCGGCGCGGCGGTCACGCTGTGTTGTGCGGTGATGGGGAGTGCTTCACCGTGTTGCAAAACGGCGGGGCGTATCTGGCGCCCAAAGCGGAGGGAACGCTTTCGGTGTTTGCCGTGGGCGGCGATGCCCGTGATGTGACCTTGCAAGGGGTGCAATATCCGTTGGAACACGGCACGATCCGTGCCGATTTTCCGCTCGGCGTGAGCAATCACTTTGTGGGTGCGGCACCCTCGGTGCAGGTGGGGGACGGCGCCCTGCTTTTGTACTGGACAGGCACGGCGGATGAGGTGACGTTCGATGAGTGAACAGTGGACGATTCACCGCGTGGCGCACACGGATTCCACTAACACGGCGCTGAAACGTATGGCGGCAGAGGGAGCCCCCGACGGCACGGTGCTGATCGCGGATATGCAAAGCGGCGGTCACGGACGTATGGGACGGGTGTTCCACTCACCGTCGGGCGGTTTATATATGAGCGTGTTGCGCCGCTGTACGGTGGCAGAGGGAACAAGTCCGCTCTGGACGGTGGCGGCGGCGGTGGCAGCCGCCGAAGGGTGTGAAGCGTTGTGCGGCTGTCCCATTGGTGTCAAATGGGTGAACGATCTTTATTTGCACGGGCGCAAAGTGTGCGGCATTTTGGCGGAGGCCGTCACCGACCCCGAAAGCGGAGAAATCGCTTTGGTGATGGGCTTCGGTGTCAATATTATGCCGCCTTGCGACGGATTCCCCCCCGACATTGCGGACACGGCAGGGGCGCTGTGTATGCACGCACCCGACGATGCGCGCGACCGCTTGGCCGCGCACGTTCTCGCCCGTTTTGCGGACTACACAAAGGATCTTTCGGCGCGCACCTTTTTGGAAGGGTATCGCGCACGCCTGCTGTTGCGCGGCAAGCGCATCACCTATTTGCAAAACGGCGAAGAACACACAGCGGTGGCCGAGGATGTGGATGAAAACGGCGGCTTGATCGTGACCGAAGAAGGGGCGCGCCGTGTATTGACCGCCGGCGAAGTGACCATGCATATTGAGAAACTGTAAAAATACCTCTTGCATTTTTCAAAGAGGTGTGGTATAATACCGCTGTTATTATGGAAATGTATCTTTTTTCGGAGGTAATGGTAATGGGTATTTGGGAAATTGTTATCGGCATTGTGCTGATCATCATGTCGTTGTTGGTGATTGCGGTGGTGCTGTTGCAGGAAGGCCGCGAGGCAAACTTGGGCGCGATTTCCGGTGCGGCGGATTCCTTTATGGAAAAGGGTAAGGCGCGCACGCTGGATGCCTTCTTGTCGAAGTGGACCAAGGTGATCTCCATCCTGTTCTTCGTGCTGGTGTTTGCCGGCATGCTGATCACCCAGTTCTTGGCGAAATAAGGAAAAACAGTCAAAGAGCCTGCTCGTGTGAACTGCCCCAATTTGTACGGACAGTACAAAAAAGCACCTTATGGTAGTTAAAATTAGATTTTAAGCAACAAACTGACTTCGTTTTTCAAGCGGGGTCAGTTTTGTTTTTAGTTGGATGCGTTGGTTGTTGTAGAAGTGG
>JAZONO010000054.1:0-7300 GCA_045654545.1 Acutalibacteraceae bacterium | reverse complement strand
AACGCATCGATGCCGTGTGCGTTACACACTTCGGCATCCGCTGTGACACAACCCGAAAACGCAATCACGGGTTTACCGTACTTTTTGGCAAATGTGGTGGTTACAATACGCAACACTACGCAAATTTTGGATTGTAATGATGTTTTCCATTCAAAACACCGGCCCTTTCTTTATTGACATAACGTCGATACGGCACGAGGAGAAGCATACCATACATTTCCGCGTTTTACACGGGGACTTGTGTTTTCAATCATGAAAAATCCAAGTGAAAAGCCACTCACGCAGTCAATCGGGATATGTTAAAAGCTTGAGAATGTTCTGCACTCCCAAAGCAAGAAAACTCACTCAATAAAATTGAGTGAGTATAGAAAAGTAAAAGTGCCGAGAAACCTTGATTTCTCGGCACTTTTTGGCACGCTTGCCCGGATTCGAACCGGGGGACGATCCTTCTTATTTTTGCTCTATTCTTTATTCTTTCTTCTTTTCGACGAGCGTGCTCGCCGCTTTTTTGTTTTCCTTTGCCGTATTGAGCGTAGAAACCAATATTCGTTTAATTTCCAAGCAGTCCGCCAGTAACGACTCGCCCTCTTTTTCGGTGATATATTCCGAAAGAACCAAAAGACGAAGCCAATATTCAGTTTCCGCCGTTTCTTTTAACGAAATTTGTAGTTTTGCTATAAAATCCGCCTTGCTGATGCCGTAAACCGCCTCGTTGGCGTTGGCTCCGATGGAAGTTGCGCTGCGAACAATTTGCTTTGCAATAACGCTTTCTTTCTTCTCTTTAAAGAGGTATGTATGAAGTTTCACTATACGAGCGGCAAAACGCAAGGTTTTGTCCAGTAACGGGTTCTCTTTTTTCACATCTTTTCCTCTTTTCAAAAGAATAAATAATAAAGAAGAAAGAATAAAGAATATTGAAAGCGGCTCGACAGAGCGATCTTTCTTATTTTTGCTCTATTCTTTATTCTTTCTTCTTTTCGACGAGCGTGCTCGCCGCTTTTTGGCACCCGCAACAGGAATCGAACCTGTAACTACCCCTTAGGAGGGGGTTATTATATCCATTTAACTATGCAGGCATATGTGGGTGCTGTTACTGAAGGGGCTGTTATTGCGAGCTTCGCGAGCAACAAGGTTCTCGGCGCCCGTTCGAAATCTTTGATTTCGGCAACGGGTGAGGTTCTTATATCCATTTAACTAAGGGGGCGGATCGAAACTCCTCAAAACCCTTGATTTTACGGGAATCCGCTATGTATTGTACACCATCCTCTCTTTTCTGTCAATATATTCCGTTATATTCAAAATTTTCCGTTGCGTTTTGTCGACACAGCGTGTATAATGGGAGCATACCAAGCGAGAAAGGATGTTCCCTTTTATGAAACGACGCATGTTGAGTTCCCTTTTGGTCCTTGTGCTGACGGTGTGTGCGTTGGGCGGCTGTAAAACCGCCCCTGCCGACAGCAACACCACGACCACCACGACCGAAAGCGTGACTTCCACCACACCTACGACCACCACCACGACGGCGGCGCCCACCCTGCCTTCCAATGTGGGGTTGCCCGAAGCCAATCCGGCGGTCTACAACCGCTTGACGGGCGAAAACGACAACGCGGCCGGTGCGAATTCCCGTCCCGTGGCGATCATGGTGGCAAACGATAAAGGCTATGCCCGTCCGCAGGTGGGTCTTTCCGAAGCGGATCTGTTCATCGAAGCCGAAACCGAAGGCGGTTATCCCCGTATTATGGCGGTATTCAGCGATGCTTCCCGTGTACCTGCCCAGGTGGCGCCCGTGCGTTCGGCACGCACCCATTTTGTGAAGATGGCGCAGTCATTGGATGCGATCTACGTGCACGCAGGCGGCTCCACAGGTGCGGATGCGCTGTTGAGCCAACTGGAAAAAGACGGCAAGATCAACCGTTTGAACGCGCTGGGCAGCAACGGCAACGCCTTTTGGCGCGACCAAGCGTTGCGCGCCGACCGCGACTATGAGCACAGTCTCTCCACCGGCGGCACAGGTCTCACCGACCGCATTGCCTACCGCGGTTTCCGTACCACCTCGGATAACACCCCCTTCTCCTTCGGAACCGAAGTGTCGGGTGACACCTGCAACAAAGTGACGGTGAAACTCAGCGGTGCCGAAACCTTCTCCTTTGCGTACAACGCCGAAACAGGGCGGTACACCAAGTATTTGAGTGACGGTAACCCCCACGCCGACACCGACGGTCACGCCATTGAGGTGACCAACGTGCTGGTGATGTACGACACGAAGTTTGCGGAGAGTTCCAAGCATATCAGCTTCACGCTGGAAAGCGGCAGCGCCCTGCTGTGCAGCGGCGGCAAAGCACGCACCGTGCAATGGACGCGCACCGAAAACGGCTTATCCTTCACCGAAAACGGTGCCGAAGCCACCTTCCTGCCGGGCAAAACCTACATTTGTCTGGTGTCAAACGGCTACAAAGACGGCACGGTGGTGCAATAAACGTTTCACGTGAAACAAAGCGGAGAAATCGATGGATTTCTCCGCTTTTTCCTTTTCTGCATATAAAAACGCCGTTCCACAGGCAGTATACCATAGTGAAACGGCGTTTTTTGTCGTTTTTTCAGAGCGGTGCGGCTTTTTTTACATTCGGGCGCGGATATTTTGGCGGTGTGGGGGCGATTTTCTCGATCACCACGATGTGGCGTTCCGACACGCCGCCTTCGGCAACAGGATTCGGCAACGTGACCGACATCCCATCCGCAAAGCGACCACCCAGCACCTGCACCGCACGGGCGGCTTCTTCACATTCGCGCGGTGCATCCGGCCCTTTCAACGCGAGGAAACGACCGCCTTTTTTCACAAACGGCAAGCACAGTTCGCTCAATACGGGCAACCCTGCCACCGCACGGGCGGTTGCCACGTCAAACACTTCACGCAAGGCAGGGTTGCGCCCTCCCTCTTCGGCACGGGCGTGCACACGCGTGGCGTTCACCCCCACCGCACGGCACACCTCTTCCAAGAAAACAAGCCGTTTGTTCAGGCTGTCCAGCAGGGTGAGTTGCATGTCGCCGCGCAAAATCGCCAACGGTACACCGGGGAAACCGGCGCCCGTGCCCACATCCACCAACGAAAACGCGCCTTGCGGCAACAACGGAGCGGCCGCCAGCGAATCCGCAAAGTGTTTGAGTACGATACCTTCGGGATCGGTAATGGCGGTGAGGTTCATCCGTTCGTTCCATTCCACCAACAAACGGGCATACACGTCCAATCGTTCGGCGGCGGTGTCGTCCACCGTCACGCCCCACGCGGCGACGGTCTCTTTGAGTAACACACGGTCGATCACGGTGCTTCCTCCTTCCCCAGCCAAATAATCAGCACGGCAATGTCGGCAGGGCTGACACCGCTGATACGGGAGGCTTGTCCCAAACTGCGCGGACGCACGCGCCCGAGTTTCTCCACCGCTTCCAGGCGCAAGCCCGTCACGGCGGCATAATCCATGTCTTCGGGCAGCACGCGCCCTTCCAAGCGGCGCATTTCGTCGATTGCCGCCTGCTGACGGCGCAGATACCCTTCGTAACGGATCTCCACCTCCAACTGCTCTCTAACCAACGGGTCGAGCGGCGGACGGGTGGCATCCACAGGAGCAAGCGCTTCGTAATCCAGTTGGGGGCGGCGCATCAGCTCGATCAACCGCACGCCCGACGTCACGGGGGTTGTTTCACGTGAAACAAGCAACGCGTTCAACTCATCGGTGGGCGACAGCACGGTGGATTCCAGACGTGCGCGTTCCGCTTGCTTTTGCTCTTGCCGCGCGCAGAAATGCGCCCAACGGGTGTCGTCCACCAAGCCGACCTCCCGTCCCGTGGGGGTCAGGCGTTCGTCCGCGTTGTCCTGCCGCAACAACAGGCGGTATTCCGAACGCGAGGTCATCATGCGGTAGGGATCGCTGCACCCCTTGGTCACCAGATCGTCAATCAGCGTGCCGATGTAACCCGATGCGCGATCCAACCGCATTGGCGCGCGCCCTTGCAGTTTCAAGGCGGCGTTGACACCGGCCACCAACCCTTGTGCCCCTGCTTCTTCGTAGCCCGAACTGCCGTTGAACTGCCCTGCACCGTAGAGCAAGGGAATATCCAAAAACTCGAGCGTCGCATCCAGTTGCAACGGATCACAGCAATCGTATTCAATGGCATAGGCCGGGCGCATCACTTCAATGTTCTCAAAGCCCGGAATGGTGTGCAAAAACGCGCGTTGCACGTCCACCGGCAAGGAGGAGGACAACCCTTGCAGGTACATCTCCTCGGTTTTCAAACCACAGGGTTCCACAAACACCTGATGGCGCTCCTTATCCGCAAAGCGCACGATTTTATCCTCAATGCTGGGGCAATAGCGCGGACCGACTCCTTCGATCTTGCCGCCGTACAACGGGGAACGGTGCAGATTCTCCATGATCACCGCACGGGTGTCCTCGTTTGTCCATGTAATATGGCAGGGCAAACGGTTTTCGGGGGGCGTTTCGGTTTCAAACGAAAAGGGCACCACAGGCTCTTCCCCATCCTGCCGTTCCATTTTGGAAAAATCCAAGCTGGAGCGCAACACGCGCGACGGCGTACCCGTTTTGAACCGGCGCAACCGCACACCCATCTTCAAAAGTGCCGCCGACAGCGAAACCGAGGGGAACATCCCGTCCGGGCCGCTTTCATAGGACACGTCGCCCACAAACACTTTGCCTTTCAAAAAGGTGCCGGTTGCCAAAATGACTGCACGGGCTTTGTATTCTTCCTGCAGTTTGGTAATGAGCGAAAACCGCCCGTCCGCATCGCGCGTGAGATCCACGATCTCTGCCTGACGTACCGCAAGGTTCGGCGTGGTTTCCAACACCTGCTTCATATAAGCGGAATACTCGCGCCGATCGATCTGCGCGCGCAGAGAATGCACCGCCGGCCCTTTTCCGCGGTTGAGCATGCGCGATTGCAGGGTGTTGGCATCCGCCGCACGCCCCATTTCGCCGCCCAACGCATCAATTTCGCGCACCAAGTGTCCTTTGGCGGTGCCGCCGATGGACGGATTGCACGGCATATTTCCCACCCAGTCCAAATTGATGGTGAACACGGTGGTGTGACATCCGAGACGCGCCGCGGCAAGCCCTGCTTCAATCCCTGCGTGACCTGCACCGATCACGGCAACGTCGGTTTCTCCTGCCAAGAAATTCATACGGTCGTATCCTCGTTCTTGCTCTGTTTATATTTGTCGTGAAGACGACGGGCGGGTTGCAAAAACTTTGCACCCAACCAATACAGCACGCCGGCCAGACCCAAAATGACCAAACCAACTTTAATAAATACTTTCATTGCCGTCTCCTTTCACTCACTTACCCACACAGAAACGGGCAAACACATCGTCCACCACCGTTTCGGTCACACGTTCTCCCGTCAATTCCAAAATCGCCGCCACGGCATCGTCCAAACTCACCGTCACGGCATCCAACGTCATGCCGCATTGCAGTGCCGCCCGTGCTTCCTCCACCGCATCCAAACTGCGGCGCGCACAGTCACGTTGCCGTTCGGTGGCAAGCAGGGGCTCACCGCTTTGCAGCTGTTCGACCCCCGTCACGTGGGCAATGGTGTCGATCAACGCATCCACACCCTCGTCGTTGGCGGCGGAAATTACTACGTAATGTTGAAAGAGTGCGCGAATATACTCTTCGTTGATTTGTTGGGGGACATCCGACTTATTGATAACGGCAATCGCGTGGGAGGAGGCCGCCTCCCGTGCCAAGACAATGTCCTCATCATCCAACGGGCGCGATCCATCAAACACCGCCAGCACCAAAGCGGCCGTGTGCATACGTTCGCGCGCGCGCTCCACGCCGATCGCTTCCACCGCGTTGTCGGTGGTGCGAATACCGGCGGTGTCCGCCAAGCGCAACAGCACCTCCCCTGCGCGGACGGTGCGTTCCACCACGTCACGCGTGGTGCCGGCTTCGGCGGTGACAATACTGCTCTCATATCCCGTCAATCGGTTCATCAAGGTGGATTTGCCCACGTTGGGACTCCCCACGATCACGGTGTCCACACCGCTTTGCAACACCTGCCCTGCATCGAAGGTGGACAGCAGGCGCAAAAGGGTTTCGCGCGCGGTGTCCAGCGTGGTTGCCAACTCTTCGGGCGCCAGTTCGGGAATGTCGTCGTCGGGATAGTCCACAAACGCCGCCAGTTGCGACAACACCTGCACCAGCGAGGTTTTGATCCCGTCCAAACGGCGGAACACCGCACCTTCGCGTGCCGCCAAGGCGGTGCGTGCCGCCAAGCGACCTTCCGCCGCGATCAGCGACATCACCGATTCCGCACCGGTGAGATCCATCTTGCCGTTCATAAAGGCACGGCGAGTAAACTCGCCTGCCGCCGCCGGGCGCGCCCCTGCCTCCAACACGGCGCGCAGGGTACGTTGCAACAAATACACGCCGCCGTGGCAAGAAAATTCCACCACGTTTTCGCCCGTGTAACTGTGGGGAGCGCGAAACACGGTGGCGACACATTCGTCAATATCGCCCTCGGTGTCAAACACATGCCCGTACAATGCGGTATATCCCTTTTGTGTACCGATGGTTTTGCCGTCGGCGATCGGGCGAAACACGCGATCCGCAATCGCCGCGGCATCTGCGCCCGAAATGCGAATCACACCCAACCCGGCAGGCGCCGTGGGGGTGGCAATGGCGGCTATGGTATCGGTATGACGGGACATCGGCACAAAATCACCTCATTTTTCACGGGGTATGTTTTTGGAATATCGGTTGTTTTGTAATATTTTGTCGTAATTATACGGTTTGTTTACAATATTCAACAAGTTTGCATACACCACTATTTTACAACAAGAAAGGCCAAAAGTCAATGGGACATTCGGCATTGCCGCAGGCAAACGTCCTACCCTCTACCGTAACTTTTTCGGTTTCACCGAAGGTGAAATGGCAGGTGTTTAACCTGCCAAGAAAAATGTTACACGGATTTCGCCGAAGGCGAACATCCTGCGGACGTGACACCCGTCCCTACAAGCGCACACTGCGAGGGTGGAATTGTAGGGGACGGCGTTCACGACATCCCGTTCGGAGTGCGATAAACTCACGATGAACGATGTTTAGACAGAAAGTGTCTAAACACTTAAAGGGCAGACAATACGTGAGTTTCGGATGATCGCAACCGGGGTGTCGGCAAGCGCCACCCCCTACGGTATCAGGCGAGCATCCCTACAAAGCAAAAGCACCAACCGTAACTTTTTCGGTTTCACCTAAGGTGGAATGGCAGGTGTTTAACCTGCCAAGAAAAA
>JAZONO010000053.1:0-8135 GCA_045654545.1 Acutalibacteraceae bacterium | reverse complement strand
ATTTCATCGGTTGACTTGTCACACCCATTTCTTAACCATTCAACAATTATGGAATTGATACCATTTAGATAGTACATCATCACATATTGTCTAATGTCTGATGGATAGTGAAATCTCTCCAAAATTGGATTGAATATGTTTACAAACATTCGCTTATACACAACTTCAAATCCTAAAAATTTATTTTGTGCCAATGCAACCTTAAATACTTCTTTGTGGTCTTTGATATAAGTGAAATATGGTGTCAGATACTTATCGCAAATAAACACCAATTCATTTAGTTCACAGTTTTTAAGATTAAGTGAAATAGACTGTGTGTCGGTTGAAAAATATGACAAAAAGCCATCCAACAAGTATCGTGTTGTTTCATTTAGCAAATCGCCGATGGTTTCATAATGCAAGTAAAAGGTGGAGCGATTTACTCCTGCCGTTTCGCAAATCTCGCTAACAGTAATGTATTCAAACGGTTTCTTCTTCAGCAAGGAAATCAATGCAAGGTTCATTTTCGTGGCAGTATTAAAATATTTGCTTTCGGATTTATTCATAGTACCACTCCTTGCAGGTTTTGATTATTCGTCTGCGATTTCACGGGCAAGTTGCACAATTTCATAGGCATATTTTGCCTTGCCCTTTTCAAGCATTTTCTTATAAATCGGATAATTCACACCGCAACCAATAAGACCAACGATACCGACAACGATGCCAAGCACCATGTTGTTTCCGATAACTTGCATTGCCAGGGACATACCTGTGCCAAAAACAAGTGCAAATACAATGCCCCAAGAGTAAGTGAAAATAGTGGCAGGGAGTTTTGCACGGTTGTCCAGTTTTTTCAGGGCAACGATTTTTGAGTCCTCTTTGGGTGCATAGTCCTTTACGATTGATTCTGCTAAAATTTTGTCTGTGTTCATATCAAGAACCTCCTTTTTGATTTTACAGTAGTATTTTACTGCTTAAAAAGGAGAGAATGAACAACACAATATTTGAAATCTGTTGATTTCTACAAGATAAGTTCATATTTAACAGAATTATATCACACTTCAGTGTATAAATCAACGGCGCAGCCGGTGTATATCATCAATGCGTAGCATTGCATATCATCAACACGAGGTGTTGCATCTCATCAAGCCGCAGGGAAATACACGCTGACACGTGATGAGATACAAGGGCGGCGAGCCGCCCTTGATGATATACACCGCACTTCGCGCGGCGATGATATACCAAGCCTGCGGCTTGGATAAAAAAAGAAATAACTTTTGGTAGACAAAAGTTACTTCTTTTTTGGAGCGGCTGATGGGAGTCTGAACCCCGGGTTTGCGTTCACACATCTTCTTGTCTTTTTCTCTGCGCGCAAACCCTTGGCATTCCTTCGGAATGCGGGGTTCATCCTCTCGAATTATCTGCTGTAACAACAAAAACACCCCGTATGGGGTGCTTTTGTTGTTGGAGCGGCTGATGGGAGTCGAACCCACCTCCGAAGCTTGGGAAGCTTCTATTCTACCGATGAACTACAGCCGCGCATTCGTTTGTGCGAACATTAGTCTACCACAAACGAATATAAAAATCAAGAGGAAAATTGACAATGGGCAAAAGAAAATTCAAAGCGGAAAGGATTTTGGCCCTTTCCGCTTTTGTGGTTGTTAGCGTATTTTCTTCACCTTGTAACCTGCCGCGGTGATAGCATTACGCAGGGCGCTTTCATCCACCGTTCCCGTGACGGTGGCGGTGCCGCTTTCGTGGGAAACCGACAGCACCGTCACCTGCGGCAATGCTTCCAGCGCCTCACGCACATAGGCTTCGCAATGGTTGCACATCATGCCGCGAATGTGCAATGTGATTTCACCTGCGGCGCGTGTGCGCGGTGCACGAAAACGGTGCAACCGCAACGCGTTGGAAATCACGCAAAAACTGGACAAACTCATCGCCGCCGCCCCGAACATCGGGTTCAATTCCCACCCAAACAGCGGAATAAACACACCTGCCGCGAGCGGAATACCGATCGTGTTGTAAAGAAACGCCCAAAACAGATTTTGATGAATGATGCGCAAGGTGGAGCGCCCCAACCGTACGGCGGTCACTACGTCGGTCAGGCGGCTGTTCGTGAGCACCACGTCGGCGGCATCGATGGCAATGTCGGTGCCTGCGCCGGTGGCGATACCGACGTCGGCACGGGTGAGGGCAGGGGCATCGTTGATACCCTCGCCCACCATCGCCACACGCCCGTTTTCCTGCAAACGGCGTATGGCGCTCTCTTTTTCGTTGGGGAGCAGGTCGGCAACCACCTCGTCCACACCGGCCGCCTGCCCGATGGCACGGGCGGTGCGTGCGTTGTCGCCTGTCAGCATAACCACCTGTAACCCCAACTTGTGCAGATCACGTATGGCGGCCCTGCTGTCGGCACGCAAGGAGTCCGCCACCGCCAATACGCCGAGCAAACAGGCATCCTGCGCAAAAAACAGCGGTGTTTTGCCCTCTTCGGCCAATGCGGCGGCAGTCTGTTGCCACGCAGGGGAGAGAGGGGCGTATTGTGCGACAAACGTCGCATTGCCGCCATACAGTGTGTGCCCGTTTCGCTTTGCTGTGAGCCCCAACCCCGTTACCGCTTCAAAGTCGGTCACCTTTTCGGCCGAAAGCGAAGCGGCTTCGGCGGCGGTCACCACGGCGCGCGCCAAGGGATGCTCGCTGTGCTGTTCCAACGCCAAGGCGGCGGAAAGCAAGTCTTGCTCGCTCACCCCTTCAGCAGGCAGACAATCGGTCAATGCAGGGGCACCTTCGGTGACGGTGCCGGTCTTATCCAACACCACCGTGCGGATACGCCCCGTCATTTCCAACGCGGCGGCGGTTTTGAACAAAATGCCGTGTTTCGCGCCCACACCGCTTCCCACCATGATCGCCACGGGGGTGGCAAGTCCCAATGCGCACGGACAACTGATCACCAGCACCGCCACGCCGCGCGTGAGTGCCGCACCGATCCCTGCGCCGCCGAGCAGCCAAATGCCGCAGGTGACAAGGGCGATACACAGCACCACCGGCACAAAAATGCCTGCCACCGTGTCGGCGGCTTTGGCAATGGGTGCTTTGGTGGCGGCGGCATCGCTCACCATTTTGATGATCTGCGAAAGGGTGGTGTCCTCGCCCACACGGGTGGCTTCACACACCAAAAAGCCCGAACGGTTGACGGTGGCGGCCGACACGGTATCGCCCACGGTTTTGTCCACGGGAACACTTTCTCCCGTGAGGGCGGCTTCGTCCACCGCACCGCCACCTTCCAGAATCGTGCCGTCCACCGGGATGCCTTTGCCCGGTCGCACCACAAACACGTCGCCCACCTGCACCGCCGTGATCGGCACGGTAATCTCTTCGCCGCCGCGTCGCACCGTTGCCTTTTGCGGTGTGAGGGTCATCAGGCGTTTCAGCGCATCGGTGGTGTGCCCTTTGGCGCGCGCTTCCAACAGTTTGCCCAGCGTGATCAAGGTGAGGATCATCGCCGCCGACTCAAAATACAACCCGTGCAAGGAATGGGCGGCGGTTCCCGTGTGAAACAGCGTGTAGGCGCTGTATCCAAACGCCGCCGCGCTGCCGAGCGCCACCAGCGTGTCCATGTTCGGTGCCGCGTGAAGCGCCCCTTGCACACCGCGCACAAAAATGCGCGCGTTCACCGCCATCACAACGGCAGAGAGTAACAGTTGCAACGTGCCGTTCAACCGCGGTGCGTTCGCCAAAAACAAAGGAAGCGGCAACCCCACCATGTGTCCCATGGCAAGATACATCAACAAAGCGAGCACGAGCAAGGACACGATCAGCCGTCGCCGCAAGGTGCGGCGTTCTCCGTCGTTTCCAAGAGCGCGCTCGGTGGGGGTGTTTTCCGTTTGCACCGCCGCCCCGTACCCTGCTTCGGTGACGGCGCGGATAACCTCCTCATCGGAAACGTTCCCTTCCACCCCCATGGACCGGGTGAGCAGGTTCACATTGCACGACGAAACGCCTTTTACCGCGCACACCGCCTTTTCCACACGGGAGACACAGGTGGCGCAACTCATACCCGTAACAATAAATTGCTTCATAGAAACTCCTTATTTCATCAACTTTTGCAAGGTCGCCACCAACTCATCCAACACCAACGTGTTGCCTGCCGCCATTTCACGCGTGACACAGGTTTCGATGTGCCGCGTGATCAATTCGCGGTTAAACGCATTCACGGCGGCGTTGACGGCGGCGGATTGGGTTAAAATATCGGTGCAATACGCATCGTTTTCCACCATACCGCGCAGACCGCGGATCTGCCCTTCAATGCGGTTCAAGCGGTGGATCAGTTTAGTCTTTTCTTCCGCCGCACGCAGGGTGGTTTTTTCACAGCAGTTCGACATAGGTTACACCTCGTTTGTAAGTATACCCCCTCGGGGTATGTTTATTATATACCCCGAGGGGGTATTTGTCAAGTAAAAAATCGTGGTTGACAAACGAATTTGTTCGTGATATAATCGTTGTCAAACCGAAGAGGAAAAGTGAGTACGCTTTGACACGGTGGCACAGCGACCTGCGGATGGTGTAAGCGCAGGGCACACGGCAAAAGCGGAATGGGTTTCCGAGGGCGACCCGAACGCGCGATGGAGCGTTGGTAGGGAAGACGGAGCAGGCACTTCGTTAACAACTGTCCCGCGTATGATGGTACGCGTTGAGTGGGCGCACAGCGCCAAGCAGGGTGGCACCGCAGGAGTAACGGCTCTTGTCCCGGCAGAATATGCATGGGACAGGGGCTTTTTTGTATCCCTTCCCAAGAAAAGGAGAAGACTATGAACGAACAAACCATTCCCTACAAGATCTATCTGGAAGAAGACGAAATTCCGAAGCAGTGGTACAATCTGCGTGCGGATATGAAGAACAAACCGGCACCCCTGCTCAATCCCGACACGTTGCAACCGATGACCTTTGACGAACTGCGTGCGGTGTTTTGCGACGATCTGGTGCGGCAGGAATTGGATGACACCACACCGTATTTCGACATCCCCGAAGAGATCCGCAATTTCTATAAAATGTATCGTCCCTCGCCGCTTACGCGCGCGTACTATCTTGAAAAGGCGTTGGATACCCCTGCCAAGATCTATTACAAATTTGAAGGCGGCAATACCAGCGGCAGTCACAAGTTGAACTCTGCCATCGCGCAGGCGTATTATGCCAAACAGCAGGGGTTGCGCGGTGTCACCACCGAAACCGGTGCAGGACAATGGGGCACCGCTTTGTCGATGGCATGTGCGTATTTTGGGCTGGATTGCCGCGTATATATGGTAAAGGTATCCTATGAACAAAAGCCGTTTCGCCGTGAGGTGATGCGTGTGTACGGCGCCTCGGTCACGCCGTCTCCGTCTGACACCACGGCGGTGGGACGTCGCATTCTGGAAAAACATCCCGGCACGGGCGGCAGTTTGGGCTGTGCCATTTCAGAAGCGGTGGAAGCCGCCACCACGCGTGAGGGCTACCGTTACGTGCTCGGCTCGGTCCTGACGCAGGTGATGCTCCATCAATCCATCATCGGTTTGGAAACCAAAGCGGCGTTGGATAAATACGGTATCAAACCCGACATCATCATCGGCTGTGCAGGCGGCGGTTCCAACCTGGGCGGTTTGATCGCCCCGTTTATGGGCGAAAAACTGCGCGGTGAAGCGGATTACCGTTTCATTGCGGTCGAGCCTGCATCCTGCCCCAGCCTGACACGCGGCAAGTTTGTGTATGATTATTGCGACACGGGTGCGGTGTGCCCGTTGGCAAAAATGTATACCCTCGGCAGTAACTTCATTCCGGCCGGCAGTCACGCAGGCGGCTTGCGGTATCACGGCATGAGCCCCGTACTGTCACAACTGTATGATGACGGTTTGATGGAAGCGCGTGCGGTGGAACAGACCGCTGTGTTTGAAGCGGCGCAACTGTTTGCACGCACCGAAGGCACGTTGCCGGCTCCCGAAAGTTCCCATGCCATCCGTGCGGCGATCGACGAAGCTCTGAAATGCAAGGAGACGGGGGAGGAGAAAACCATCGTGTTCGGTCTCACCGGCACGGGGTATTTCGATATGTTTGCCTATCAACGGTACAACGATGGGAAGATGGTGGATTTCCTTCCCACCGACGAAGAATTGGCACAGGGATTCGACGGTTTGCCTAGGGTGAGCAATTAAACCCGAACCCGCCTCAAAACGAAGATCGGGTTTGAATGCTCACCCTACGGTGTAAGTGTTGACATTTCAGATGAAATGCGCTAAAATCAAAATGGTATTCTATTTTGATTGAAAGGAAGCGAACGGTATGCTGTGTCCTCATTGCGGAAAGGAAATGCCCGACGAGAGTAAGGCTTGTCCCGCTTGCGGTGAAGAGGTGACCTCTGCGCCGACCGAAGAGGTTGCCGAAACGGTGATCCAAGAGGAAGAAACGCCGAAGAAAAAGAAGTTTCGCTTTCCCATCAAGTGGCTGATCACGGCGCTTGTGGCCGTGGTGGCCGTGGCGGCGCTGATTTTGAATATGGACACGATCGTGGGTACGCTGATCAAGATCTTCGGATCGGATACGGCGTATTACCGCTACGTGGAATTGAATTCGCTCAAGCACAATGCCGATACCCTCTCCGGCTATTACGACATTCTGCTGAATACGTTGGATAACGAAAGCCAAAAGGTGGATGGCACAGCACACCTGGTGATTGGCGAGGACGTGCTCGAACTGTTGGAAGAGCGTGAAATCGACATCAGTTTTCTGAACGAGTTGGAACTCTCGTTCAGCGGTAACGTCAAAGATCAAAAAGCCTCGCTTGATTTGGCACTTTCATTGGCAGACGGCGATCCGTTCGCACTGGCGATGATTCTCGATTCCGTAAACGGTCATGCTTTTTTTAGTGTTCCTTCGGTGAACGAGGAGTATGTGCAGATCGGCACCGATCTCACGCAGACATTCGGTCTGCCTGCCACGGTGACCGAACGGCTCAAAGAACCCACCTTTGCCCAAGAACTGGTGGAGGCACTTCCGACGGAACGCGAAGTTAACGAACTGCTGGACCGTTATGCCACCATTTTGTTGGATGAGGTGGAAGTGCGCAAAGCCAAGGAAACCACCCTCACGATCGAGGACGTGCAACAGACCTGCACCGCGCTTGAGATCGATGTTACGAAAGACGTGATCGAGCGCATTGCGAATGCCGTGCTGAAAGAAGCCGAGACCGATGAAAAGTTGCGCGGCTACATTACGCGTGTGCAGACATTTTTGGAAGAGTGCGGTTTGATCGAAAATGTGGATCTCTATGCCGCCTTTATCCAAGCGTTGGATGACGGTTTCGACCGCGTGGACGATATGTTGGATGATGCCACCGACAAAAGGGCGGCGGTCATCACCACTTACGTCAGCCAGACCCACTATATCATTGGGCGGCGCATCACCACGGAAAAGACCGATATCTTGGTAGCGTCCGTGCAAAAAAGCAATCGCTACGCCACCGAAGTGTCGGTGAAAGATCGCTTCTCGCTTGTCGGCAGCGGTACGGTACGCGGCAACGTGAAAACGGGCGAATACGTGCTGACGGTGGACGGTGTGAACATGATGGAGATCACGTTGACCGACGTGGATTTCGGCAAAGCGGCCGCCGGCTATTTGAACGGCAAAGTGCGCCTCACCCCCAAACGGGCGATGTTTGAACGGCTGGGACTTGATCGCGAAAAGGCGATCACCGCGGCGTTTATGAACTTGTCACTCGAAATCGGCGCCCAAACCGATAAGATCGAAAATCACATAGAAATCTCCATCTGTAAAGATGAGATGGCGATCATCGGTGTGGTGATCGATATGAAGAACAGCCGCGGCGAAACGGTGGAACTGCCCGAAAATGCGGTGGAACTGGCCGACCGTGAGGCAGTTCAGGCGTGGCTTGACTCCTTCGAAGGCGAGACGGTGCTCGATAAGTTGGAGAATGCCGGCTTGCCGCAGGAAGTAGTGGAGCTTTTGAAGAATTACAAGACCTTAAGCAGAGGAGACGCATCCGAACACGCCTAAAACGGCATAATTTCGATGCTTTTCGGCTTGTTGTCGGTGGCAGGCGACAGCCTTGCCACCTTCGCCGCACCGAAAATCACACGAAATTCCACTCGTTTTAGGTCGAA
>JAZONO010000052.1:0-5131 GCA_045654545.1 Acutalibacteraceae bacterium | reverse complement strand
AACGTGCTGCCACGACTTTTCGTTTATTTACTTGGGAAGTTTTCGCGATCTTCTTTACGGCATATTGCAGAATCAAACGGGCATTGGTTTTGTTTTTTACGTTTTGCTCTTGCACACCCGTCAAAACCAAAACAACACCGTAGGGGTGTCTTATTTTTGTCGTTTTTTAAGTGTCAATAAAGTCACGGGGCGATCCAGATACACCCTGGTGGCGTTATCCGTCATCGCCGCCGCCAACGCAAAAGCGGTCATCAAGCTGGGGAAGGTAAACGCATATTCCAGCATCGCCTGCGTGCTGAACGCCAAGGTGAACGCCAACACGGCAAATCCGAATTGACTGCTGTCCTTGCGCCGCGCCAACAAAAAGCCGCTTTGCAACAGATGGAACGCCAAATACAGCAGCATACACAGTGCCACAATGCCGCCTTCCACCAAGATCTGCAACACGGTGTTGTGTGCGTGGGGGGCTTTTGTCCCTGCCGCCGCCAACACCTGCCACGTGTACATAATGCCGCAACCCGTGCCAAACACGGGATACTGCGCAATCACTTCCAGACAGATGTCCCACGCCATGATGCGTTCCAAACCCGACACGTCAATGTGCCCGAGCGAACGCACACGGTTCCACACCGCATCGGGAATAAGCAGTAATGCCGACAATGCCGACATGATGATGGTAAGAATATGACGTCGATTGGCCACCACCAACACCACCGCCGCCACGGCCAAAGCGATGTAGGCACCGCGCGAAAAGGTGAACGCCAAACAGCCGATGGCGGCCAACAGGCAAAACCGACTCACACGGCGGCGACGCACCGTGGATGCGTGGAACGCGCAATAGGCGGCAAAGGGGATCACAATCACCAAATACTGCGCCAAAATGTTCGGATTGTTCAAGGTGGAGCACACACGCACCCCACCGATATCCAACCCGATGTTCCACGGCAAGCGTGCGTATACAATATCATCCAGCCAGCGCCAAAACTGCAACGGGGTGTCCTTGCCGATGAACCGCAAAAAGTACTGTGCCGCACCGATCAAGCCGATGACACCTGCCACCAATGTGGAAAGCAACGCGGTGTCCTCCACTCGTTCACGATCGGTCAACACGGCGGTGAAAATGAGATACCACACAAACATCAGTACCCACAACACCAACGAAGAGAGCGCATTCAGCGGTTGTTTGGCAAACGGTGCCGATACGGCGAAATACCCGATGAAGGCGAGCAACACCCACCCCACCGTGCCCACGGCAAAGGGGCGCGAGGCACGCTTGCAATCGCGGACGGCGGCAATCATGCCGGGAATGAAAAAGAAGGGGAGCACGTATTCCGGAAACAGCGGTGCAATGCACAAATACAAAACCGCACGAAACCACGGTTCACGCAACCGTGTTTTCACGCTATGCCACAACGCCGCCATCGAACTCCCCCCTTTCTGTGCATACTCATACAGATATTACTATACACTATTTTCTAAAAAAAAGCAACCCTTGTTACGAAGTATTTGACATCCGCCCGTTCAACGGGTATACTCATAATAAAAAGGAGGTGGTCACAGAATGCGCCGCGTGGTATGGTTACTGATTCTTTGCTTACTGCTCACGGGTTGCCGCGCACCCGAGCCGCTCACGCGCGAAGGGGTGGCGATGGATACCGTGGTGAAAATCACGCTGTATGACAGCCGCGACACCGCCGTGACCGATACCTGCTTTTCCATGATTCGTCAATACGAATTGTTATTTTCCCGTACCGACCGAAACAGCGAAGTGTCCACGTTGAATGCGGCAGGCGGCAATGCCGTGACGCTCTCCCCTGCCGTGCGCGAACTGTTGACGTTGGGTAAAACGTGGGGAGAGCGCACCGACGGTGCGTTTGACCTCACCATTGCGCCCGTGAGTTCGCTGTGGGATTTTACGGACGAAGTGCGCCCTGCCGATGAAGCGGTGTCCGCCGCCATCGGGTTGGTGAATCACACCGCTCTCACCGTCACCGAAACGGGGGCGCTGTTGCCCGTCGGCATGGCGGTAGACTTGGGCGGCATTGCGAAAGGGTATGTGGCGGACCGTTTGGGCGACTACCTGCGCGAAGCAGGGGTAAAAAGCGCCTTGATCGACCTTGGCGGCAACATTCTGGCGGTGGGCGACAAAGACGGCGAGCCCTTCTCCGTGGGGGTGCGCGACCCGTTTGACAGCGCCGCTCTTGCCGCCGTGATCCCTGCCGCCGATACCTCGGTGGTGACGTCAGGCGTGTATGAACGCTGTTTCACAAAAGACGGGGTGACCTATCACCACATTCTGGACCCTGACACGGGATTTCCCGTGCAAAACGGATTGGCCTCGGTCACGGTGGTGTCCGCCTCTTCGGCAGACGGGGATGCCCTTTCCACCGCTTGCTTTGTGATGGGTTTGGAACGCGGCATGGCGTTGATCGAAGAGTTGGACGGGGTGGAAGCGCTGTTCATCACCGCGGACGGCACGTTGCACCCTTCCTCAGGATTGCAATACGAGGCACGATAACTTCTTTTTTACACCTTTTCAATCTTTTTTCGCCTTGTTTGGGCAATGAATACCTGCTATACTGACAGTAGATTACAGTAAAGGACGGTTATCACCATAAAAATGCGTATGCCTTCGACTCCGCTGATTGCGGTAGCCCCGTGTTTTTTCCGTGTGGACACACGATTGCTTGAACGATCGTTTTCCCACCCATTGGACGGATGCGCGTAATGCGATGCTCGGCACCGTGACGGTGGACGGCGGCTTGTTCATTCGCTTGATGTTCTGACAGTATAGGGTGAGCAATTAAACCCGAACCCGCCTCAAAGCAGACATTGCTCGCAGTATCTTCTTACTGTAGTTTTGCGGCAATGTCACCAAGAATGAGCACTACGCGCTCATTCTCCCAACATGGGTAAAGTCTTAAAAGTTTGGTGCTTTTTGTCCCGTTCGTTCTTGCAAGGCGGAAAGCATTACTTCGCCCGACCGAAACAAAAATCCCTCAAAATCTCCTCGCTTTGAGGTCGCAGATTTTGGAAAGAGCGGATTTTTGTTCAGCCGCGGCAAAAACGCAGCCAATACTCCTGTATTGGCGAGTATTTTAACAATGGATGAGCGAAAATCCGCCTTCCCAAAACGGAGTTCGGGTTTGACTGCTCACCCTATTCCCAAACGGGCGGTTATGCGTTGCATAACCGCCCGCTTTTTGCACACATTAGCCGCAGGAGGCGATAACGCATGTGCGGAATTGTGGGATACGTGGGGCAGGAAAACGGAACCGAACGGTTACTTCGCTCGTTGGAAGCGCTGGAATATCGCGGATACGATTCGGCAGGAATCGCGGTGTTTGAAGAGGGACACGTCCGCATCACAAAACGGGCAGGGCGGCTTTCAAATTTGCGTGAACGCTTGCAAGCCGAGGGGGTGCCGCGCACCACTTGCGGCATCGGACACACCCGTTGGGCAACCCACGGTGCACCGTCCGACCGCAACGCGCATCCCCACCGCGCAGGACGTGTCACGCTGGTGCACAACGGGATCATCGAGAATTATTTGCCGCTCGAACAGGAACTCAAAACACGCGGTTACACCTTTCACAGCGACACCGACACAGAGGTGATCGCCGCCTTGTTGGATGCTTCGTACACCGACGATCCGCTCGCCGCTTTGTTTGCCGTCACGGCACGGTTGGAAGGTTCATTTGCACTGGCGGTGCTGTTTGACGACCGTCCCCACGCGGTGTATGCCATACGGCGCGAAAGCCCGTTGGTGGCGGCGATAGCGGACGGGGCGTGTTATCTCGCCTCCGACGTCACCGCCCTGCTCCCCTACACGCGCCGATATTACCTACCATCAAACAACGAAGCCGCGGTGCTGACCTTACACGGCATCACGTTTTATGACAGCGAAGGGCACGCGGTGTCCCCACCGTTGCAAACGGCAAATTGGGAATCCGCCGCCGCCCAAAAAGGCGATTTCCCCCATTTTATGCTGAAAGAGATTTATGAGCAACCGCACGCGGTGCAACGCACGTTGGCACACCGCGTGAAGGACGGGTTGCCAAGCCTTGTGGAATGCGGATTGACACCCGAACGTCTGGCGGCGTTTCGGCAATGGCACGTGGTGGCGTGCGGCACCGCCATGCACGCAGGGGCGGTGGGATGCCGCGTGTTGCACGCTTTGTGCGATCGGCCTGCCACGGTGGAGGTGGCATCGGAATTCCGCTATCATCTGCCGCCGATTGACAAGCGCGACCTTGTGATTTTGCTGTCACAATCGGGGGAAACCGCCGACACGTTGGCGGCATTACGTGCCGCCAAAACACGCGGTGCGGCGACACTTGCCATTGTGAACGCGCAGGGCAGCACCATCGCCCGTGAAGCAGACATGGTGCTGTATACCCACGCAGGACCCGAAATTGCGGTGGCATCCACCAAAGCCTACACGGTACAACTGGCGGTGATGTATCTGTTGACGTTTTCTGCCGCATTGGGATGCGGCAGTATCGACGAAGCGGAATGCCGCCGCCTCACCGAAGCCTTGTGCGATCTGCCGCGGCTGTTGGAACAAACGCTTTTGGTGGATGCCTTGTGTGCGAACACCGCCGCCGTGTTTGCCCAAGCGCGCGATGCGCTTTTTATCGGGCGCGGCGTGGATTACGCTTTGTGCATGGAAGGATCACTCAAACTGAAAGAAATCAGTTATATTCATTCGGAGGCGTACCCGGCAGGCGAGTTAAAGCACGGCACCATCTCACTTATCACCGAGGGAATGCCGCTGGTAGCGGTGGCAACCGTGCCTCGCTTGTTCAAAAAAACCGCCGCCAATGTGAAGGAAGCCAAAGCACGTGGTGCGTATACCGTGGCGATCGGGGTGAACGATGCATTGCCCGAAGCGGACGTGCAGATTCCCCTGCCCACGGCTGAACCGCTGTTGATGCCCTTCCCTGCTGTCCTGCCGTTGCAACTGCTTGCCTATCACACCGCCGTGAAACGCGGATGCGACGTGGACCGTCCGCGCAACCTGGCCAAAAGCGTGACGGTGGAATAACAACAGCCACCATAAGGGGTGGGGATGGGGATTTTGGATAGTGCGCCTTGGCTCCCCTTGTCAGGGGAGCTGTCGAGCGAAGCG
>JAZONO010000051.1:0-5428 GCA_045654545.1 Acutalibacteraceae bacterium | reverse complement strand
GGTCGTTGCCCTTGCCGGTGCAACCGTGGGCGATGGCATCGGCGTTTTCTTTCAACGCAATCTCAACCAACCCTTTCGCAATGCAGGGGCGTGCGTGGCTGGTGCCCAGCAGGTACTCTTCATACACCGCACCGGCCTTCATGGTGGGGATGATGAAATCGTTCACGTACTCTTCGGTCTGATCCAACACGTACAGCTTGGATGCCCCCGTCTTGAGCGCCTTTTCTTCCAAACCTTCCAGTTCGTCCGCCTGACCGACGTTACCCGACACGGCGATGACTTCGCAGTTGTTGTAGTTTTCCTTCAACCACGGGATGATGATGGAGGTGTCCAAACCGCCCGAGTAGGCGAGGACGACCTTTTTGATGTTTTCCTTGTTCATGGATATGCGCCTCCGAAATGAATATTTATGTAGTTCAAACGACTATGTGGAATATTATACACACCGCCCTGCAGTTTGTCAATACGCTTTTGCAACAAATACTACAAAATGTGAATTTGTGTATATAGTGTCTGTTCAGGGTGGATTGCACAAAGGGATTTTGTCGGTTTCGACGGACAAAAAATGAATAAATATTCACAAAATGCACGGATTATACATTTTTGAGAACGGTGTTTTTCCACTTTACAACCGCGCCGAAATGCGGTATAATAAATCGATTTGTTGCATGGAGGGTCGAAAGCAGTATGGGCTTTTGGGAATTGATGATATTGGCGATCGGACTTAGTATGGATGCGTTTGCCGTGTCCGTTTGCAAAGGACTCGCCATGAAAAAAGCCGATTTGAAAGGCGCGCTCACCTGCGGTGCGTGGTTTGGCGGCTTTCAGGCGTTGATGCCGCTGATCGGTTTCTTCTTGGGCGCTCTGTTTGCCAATGCGATCAAGGCGTTCGACCATTGGATCGCATTTGTTTTGTTGTTGCTGATCGGGGCCAATATGCTGAAGGAAGCGTTCGAAACAGGGGATTGCGACGAATGCCACGGTGCCGATCTGTCGGTGAAAACAATGTTTGCCATGGCGGTTGCCACCAGCATTGATGCGTTGGCGGTGGGCGTTTCGCTGGCGATGGCAGGCGGTGTCAACATCTATGCCGCGGTGGGGTTGATCGGCGTTGTTACGTGTTTGCTGTCCGCTGTGGGGGTCAAGGTGGGCAACGTGTTCGGCGCACGGTTTGAAAAGAAAGCTCAACTGGCAGGCGGCGTAATTTTGATTTTAATCGGATTGAAAATTTTGCTCGAGCATTTGGGTGTGCTCGCGTTTTAACGGAGGAAAAAAGATGGCGAATTTTAAACGCACCAAATTTGCGTGCTACTTTGCGTATCTGGCGATGGCATCGGTGTTCAGCTTGCCGCCGATGCTGTTCATGACCTTTCACGACACCTACGGCATTTCCTACACCTTGCTCGGTACGTTGGTGCTTGTGAACTTTTGCACACAGATGACGGTGGACCTCATCTTCACCTTTTTCGCTAAATACTTCAACATTAAGGTGACCGTGCGCATCATGCCGTTGCTCACGGCGGTGGGTCTTTCGCTGTATGCGTTGATCCCCACCTTCTTTCCGCAACACGCGTATGTGGGTTTCCTGCTCGGCACGGTGGTGTTTTCGGTGGCGGCAGGGCTCAGCGAAGTGTTGCTCAGCCCCGTGGTGGCCTCCCTGCCGTCGGATAACCCCGAACGCGATATGAGTGCACTACACTCGCTGTATGCCTACGGTGTGGTGACGGTGGTGTTGCTCAGCACCTTGTTTTTGCAGGTATTCGGACGGCAAAATTGGATGTATCTCACCCTGTTTTGGGCGGCCGTACCGTTGATTTCTTCCCTGTTTTTTTGCTTGTCCCCGTTCCCCGAGGTGCAACTGTCCTCGGATGAAGCGGCATCGGGTGAGCGCCGTAAAAAGCGCACCTTCGGTCTGGCGCTGTGCGTGGGATGCATCTTCTTCGGCAGTTGTTCCGAAAACGCGATGACCAACTGGATCTCGAGTTACGTGGAAAGTGCGCTGGGAATTTCCAAAATGTGGGGCGACCTGCTGGGGTTGCTGCTTTTTGGTGTGTTGTTGGGGTTGACCCGTACCGCCTATGCCAAATACGGGCGCAACATCATGAAGGTGCTCACGTGGGGTATGGCAGGTGCCGTGGTGTGCTATCTCACGGCGGCGCTGTCTCCGTTGCCGCTTCTGTCGTTGCTTGCGTGTGTGTTCACCGGCATTTGCACCTCGATGCTGTGGCCGGGCACCCTCATTTTGATGGAGGAAAAATTCCCTCATCCCGGCGTGGCGGCGTATGCCTTGATGGCGGCAGGGGGTGACCTTGGCGCTTCCATTGCGCCCCAGATGCTCGGCGCGGTGACCGACACCGTGGCGGCAGGCAGTTGGGGGCAAAGCATGGCGACGTCACTCGCGCTTTCGCCCGAGCAGTTCGGTATGAAGGTGGGCATGTTGCTCGCCGCCGTGTTCCCGATTTTGGGCGTGTTGTTGCTGTGCTATATGAGGCGGTATTTCAAAAAGAACCGTGATTGATAGGTGTAAAAAAGAAAGGGTTCGGCATTGCCGAACCCTTTCTTTTTTATAGCCGCAATCTATGCTACTATGAAGAGAAGTGAAGTTGAAAGTGCGGAGGGAAAGGGTGTGTGCAGGGAAACCGTCAGGGTTTCCCTGCGCGTCGAGCAGGCGTAAGCCTGCGGATAAAACCCGCTCGCAGGCGGCGATAAACGTTGGCAACTGCCAGCGTTTATCGAGCACGATATAAAAAAACGGTCCTGCAGGACCGTTTTTTATATCGTATCGTCGTCGTCCTCTCCGCGTGCACGGCGCAAACTGTCGCCCCAGCGGCGCATTTCGCGTTCGCTGTACTGTTTGGGCATGGGGGGGAGATCGTCTTTTTTGTCGTCGTTCAAATAACTGTCGGTGCGTCCGCGGTCCACAAACACCGCCTCTTCTTCCGCCAAACGCTCGGTCTCTTCATCGGTAATGTTGAGCGCTTGTTTTTGGGCGCGGTCCTCGCCCGGATGATCGCGGTAATAGGGATCGATCATCAATTCCTGCACCTTCGGGAAAATGACAAACTGAATGAGGAAGGAACGGAACGCAGGGAAGAAGAAGAGGTACACCGCCGCCATCACCACAAACGGAATGAACGCGCCTTGCAACAAACTGAGCACCGAAGCGGCGGTCAGGATGTAGAAGATCGCCAGCACCGCCGTGATCAGCAGGTTGCGGAAGATCGCCACAAAGGCGAAGATCAACGCGTTTTTGTAGAGTTGCTTCCACGAGAGCTTGAAGGTGATGATCATCAGCGGAATGTAGTACCGCATGAATACACACACCAAGAAGAGAAGCATCGCAAACGCACACATCAACACCTGCGTGACGGTGGCTTCGGTGTTGGCGTTCATATAAAAATACACATCGAACGCCAAAATGCCGAGTGCCGCCAAATTGATCAACCCGATCGGCAACGCCTGTTTCCAGTTCTTTTTGATGGTGTCCACGAAATCGCCCCACACAAAGGCGTGCTTTTCGCGCACGTAGTTACGGGTGATGTAGGTCAATCCCGCCTCAGCCAATCCCACCGTCACCACGGGTAACGAGAAGAGAATGTAGAGAAGATTGGCTTGAATCAATTTGAAGAACTTGCGAAAATACAACTCCCAAAACAGAAAGAACCGTTTTTTCTTCGGCCCGTTTTTGGAAACGCCGGGTCCCGGTTTTGAGGGGTTGAAAAACTTGGGGAATGCCATGTTACGTCCTCACCTTTACACAAAATGATGAATGAAAATCAAACGCAGTACCGTGTCCAGCACACCGGCGGCCGCCAGCAGACCGACACACAGTAAAAACCGCGCCAAATACAATTTGAATTCCTGCCATAACGAGCTGCCGATAGTGGGATGCGGCAATACCACGCGACACAGTCGCGCAGAAAACCGCACCGCCTGGGCACAGGCGATCAGCAATGCTGTGGCGGTGAGCAAGGTGGGGGGCAATACAATGAGTGCCACGTATCCCACACCGTTGATCCCCGTGGCAAAATGATACGCTTCACTGAGCCCGATGCCTGCCCCGAAAAAGAGGGGGACCACCAGCGCAGGCGGTGCGCCGCAGGCAGAAAAGCCGAGCAAAAACAACAGCAACAAAAGCAAGAAGTGCGGTCCGGCATACGCCACGAATTGCCGCACCGCACCCGAAAATCCGCTTTGCAACCGCACGGGATCCAACAGATCGGCCAATGCTGTTCCCAACGGTTGCCACGCGGCATGAAACACCAAACAACCGATCTGTACACCGCACAACAGCAATCCCAACAGCCACAACAGATGTTGGTTTCGCAACACAAATCGCCACAGTTGGCGGCGCCATTCACCGCGAGTATGCATGTCCATCGCTCCGTTTCACACAGTTTGTACACCTAGGTTTGTACACCTAGGTTTGTACACCTATATGAAACGAATGGACAGGTTATGCACGCCGCGGTTTCAAATTGATACCCACAATGCCGCCCACCGCGGAGGAAAGCAACATAACGGCGAGTTTCAACAGCGGATGCATCGCCGTGCTTCGAAACAGTGCAAAGCCGCTCCCGAACAACAACAGCAAGAACAGCACACCGCCGCACAGCAGCCCCATCAGCCAACCGTTTTGTCCGGCGCACCGTGCCGCCACGACACCGCCCACAAAGCAACCGACCACCAACGCCACCAAGGCGAGGGGGGCGACAAAGGTTTGCGGTGTATCCTGTGTCAACAACAAAGCCGCCATCCCGAGCAGGGACACAAGGCAGGCCACAACTCCAACCAAAGCCCCGATACCGAGCGGTTTTGCCCACACGGCAAGCCATTGGGGTTCTTCTTTGCGCGATCTCATACAAACACCCTCCGCATCTCAAAAATCGAAGCCCGCCACAAGGGGTGTGCGCCGTATTGAGAAATTGCCCGAAAACGGTCCTTTTTCTGTAATAATGCGTTAAAAAGTCGCGGTACGCGTCAGCGTTACCGCGGCTTTTCGCCTTTTCTTACATAAAAACTACTCGTTTTCGGGTGCTTCGCAGTTTTGTAGGGATTCGGTTGGATGCACCACGCCGTCAAAAACCGCAGTAATACTCCCGTATTACGAGGCTTTTTGGCAAGTGGGGGACCAACCGAGCCCGAAAAACCAAATTTTCAATATGGCGCGCACCCCAACAGCGGGCTTCGATTCAGCATATTCCGTTTGCGGAGAATGTATGCCTGAAATCAGATATCGTCATCGTCGTCGTCATCGTCGAGACCGCCGTCTTCGTGCACCGTCTCGTTCGCCTGCAACGCCCACTTCTTCACCGTGATCTTGTTGCGGTCTGCGCCCGTTTCGATCACCAGCGAATCTTCGCGCACCGTCACCACACGGCCCATAATACCGCCGATGGTGGTGATCTGGTCGCCCACGCGCACGTCA
>JAZONO010000050.1:0-9670 GCA_045654545.1 Acutalibacteraceae bacterium | reverse complement strand
ATCATTGCGGTGTGGCCGAGCGCCGCCACGACTTTCTGTGCAACCAGCACTGCGTCGCAGACCGAGCAGTGTTTGCCTTCGGTCAAACCGGTGGTGGTGCAGGTCGGAGCGACCGCTTCGTCCACAACTTCGGTATGACCCAGAGCATCGACGACTTTCTGTTCAACCAGAATTTCGCCGCAAACCGAGCAATGCTTGCCTTCGGTCAAACCGGTGGTGGTGCAGGTCGGAGCAACCGCCGCATCAATCGCTTCGGTGTGACCCGAAGCCTCAACGACTTCCTGTGCCACAAGAATTTCGTTGCAGACCGAGCAGTGCTTACCTTCGGTCAAACCACTTTCAGTACAAGTCGGGGCTTTCGCCGCATCAACCACTTCGGTGTGACCGAGCGCGTCGATCTCCTCTTGTGCCACCAGCACCATCTGACAGCGGGAGCAGTGTTTACCCTCGGTCAAGCCGCTTTCAGCGCAGGTGGGGGCTGTCTCCTCATCCACCGCCACGGTGTGACCGAGTACCGCCACCGTTTGCGCCACCTTCAAAAGCGTGTCGCATTCCATACAAATGATATCGCCGGTACTGCCGGCCTTGTTGCAGGTTGCCGCCTGTGCACCGATCACCTGCGTGCGCGGATGTGTGCAAGTAACAGGCGCCACTTCGATCCACGCAATATCATCCAAATCGCCATCGGATTGCAACACATAGTTGCCGCCCGACTGCACGTAGTGTGTATCGCGCAGACGGATGGACGCAATGCCGTTCAACCCGTTGCAGAACACTGTATTCTCCAACAACAGGGTTGCCGCGCCGTTTTGGAAATTCATGGTGTAGCAGGAGCTCCACCGCTCATCACCGGCAATTTCTTCTGTGTCGTACGCCGCTTTTTGATATTCCACCACGAGTGACAAAAGGTCACTGCCTTCTTTGGTGTAAATACGCAAAATGTAGTCCTTCGGCGTGGTGCTGTCGGCCGAAAGCAGGCGATTCACCTTGACGTAACCGTAGTTGAAACGGGGATACTGCTGTGCGGTGTCCTCTGCGTAGTATTCCGCCAAGCTCGTGCTCATCGTCAACCCCGTGGACTTATCCGTCGCATACTGCGGATAATGAACGGGACTAATCATATAGTCAAAATAGAGTGCCTCGGACAATTCCTTTTGCGGCAAATACTGCAAATCGGAGGCTTTGCAAACCGTAACCGATTTCAGATAGATCGCCGAACCGGAAGTGCCGGTATCATCCATATTCCAACAGACAAGCTCCATTGTCTTGCCGTTCACCAGCGCTTTGGCGGTATCCACCGTGCCGTACTCTGCACCCGCCGGGGCGGTGGTGCCGTTGCCGATGTTGCCGCCGTTAGTCGCTTGGTAGGTGACACCGCTTCCCACCGTGAAGCCAATCACGTTGAGTGCCCCTTTGGTCATCGCGTCGCCGGCATTCACGCTCAAGCAATCCCACGTGTCATCCGTGCCACCGCCGTTGATGCCAAGATTGTATCCGTTGCCGCGCAAGGTCAAGCATGCGTTGTTTTCCCATTGGGCGGTGGCATAGTATTCATAGATAACCGCCAATGCTTCGCCTGCCAGAATGTCCGTTTCATCAATGCCAAAGTTATTCAAGCAGAATTGGAAGGCTTGATTTTGCTTGCACAGTTTTGCACCGTAGCTGTCGGTGCCGGGAATTTGCTCCACCGTGTAATTTGTTGCCGTGGCAAAGGTGCCCACCAACGAGCCGCTCGAAAAATCGAGTTTCGCATACACGTGATTTTCTTTAAGAACGCTGTTGCAGGCGGCGCAGCACACGCCTTTCGCCAAATCAACAGTGTTACACTCGTTTTCCAGCATCCACGCGTGCAGATCGTCCCGCACCGCGGTGGGAATATCCCCGTTACACGCCGTTTGCAGGTCATACACTTCAATACGCGCGATCTTCAACACTTCGGTGTACCACACACGGAAAGCGCCGAGCCCGCCGTTCAACTGATTGGCGAAGCAGCATTCGGGCAAAAACATACCCCCTACCCCGTTTTTCACGGTGGCAACCGCCGTTTTGTAGCCAAGTTGGGAGCTGAATTTCGTAGTCGTGCCGTTGCTCACTTCATACGCGTGTAAAGAGACGGTGGTGTTTTCGTACCCCTCGTTCGTGTAGATCTTGATATACACGGGTTTGTTCGTCGTGACATCGGTGGACATCGCCGCACCGTACACTTTGAAGTAGCGATACAACCAATCCTGATCCGGATAATTTTCGTGCTGCTCATAATCTCCCCACGCCATCAAGTGTGCATATGGCATGGTGATCTCGGAATAGAAATCGCACACGGCATTTTCGCGCAGGTCGGCATAGGCATAATCGCCGCCCTCCACGTGCAACGAGGAGGTGGGCACCAATTTCACCGATTGGATGTACACGTTTGATGCACATCCCGTCAGGGTGAAGGTGAATGCCGCGTCTCCAATCACCGCGCGCTCTTCCGCCGTGAAGGTGTGGAACACCAATGCCGACCGTTGTGCCTGCAGTGTGTGAGTGGAGGAGAGCAATTCCACCGCCGCGTAATTCCCAAACTGATAACGGAACATCGGCTGATCACCGCTCAAATTCCCTGCGATGTAGTATTCGATCGCCATGGTGAGACTTTCGCTCGCAGGAATATCACGGAACAGCGCCCCTGTGAGGGTGAGCCCTGCCGTGTTGGGATCCAACGCCACACCGTATTCTCCGTCACCGAGCGAGACAACGTCCGCCTCCTGCGCCGAAACGATGCAGTCGGTGGTCAGCACACCGCCGTCGGTGTCCATATACGCATAGCCGAGCGGATCGATCGACACGCCTCTTTTCATAACCGCGCCGCACAACGCACAAACCGTGTCGCCCGTGTATCCTACCGTAAGGTGCGTGGGCTCTGCCGCGTTACGCAGCACGGTGGTGCTGTGCGCACACATCATATACGTCCACGAAGCCGCCGTGAGCGGTGTGTTGCCGCTCGCCACCGTTATCGCGGCGCGATTGGTTTCACTGCCGCCGTAAATCACATTCGAAAGTGCGGTGCAACCGCTGAACGCATCCGTGTTCACCGCGGTGACCGAGTAAGGCAAGGACACCTGCGTGAGGGCGGTACAGCCGTTAAATGCCGAAGCCCCAATCGTTTCCACCCCCACGGGGATGGCAATGCCTTTCAGCGCGGTGCAACCGTTGAACGCGTTATCGCCAATGGCGGTGAGTGTTTCGGGCAAAGCCACCGCTGTTAGGTTTTTGCCGCTGAACGCATTTGCCGCAATCGCCACAACAGGGTTGCCGCCGATGGCGGCAGGCACCGAAATGGCGGTGGCCGAACCGGTGTAACCCGTGATCGTCACCTGATTGTTCTCAGTGGTATAGGTGAAATCCGATGCGGCATCGCTGCCGCTGTATGAGGTCGTCCACTGCTGTAGATAACTGCCGTTGCTGTAATTCAGCTCTGTGTCCCACCCTATGATAGTCATCAACACCTTGAACGCGGTGTTGTAGTGACCGCCGGTCACCTTCACGCGGTTGCGGTGGGTATACGCCGTGATGACCGGGGTATCCGAACGCTCCGAACTCAACCCCACCACATTGACCGTGCCGCCGGAGGACATTTCAAAGAACTGAGAACTCGTATGATTCAGCGCCGCATTGTACAGATGCAATGTGCCGCTTTCCACGCGCACACCGGCCGTGGGCGAGGGTCCCCATTCGGTAAAGTTGTGAATGGCGATCTCACCCGTAAAGGTGCTCGTCAGATGAATGTCGTAAATGCTCTTATCTGTCACGGCATATTCACCCGTAATGTTCGAGCCGTTCTGGTTAAATGCCGTGAGCTGCATATTGAGGATCTCAATATTGTTGCCTGCTTCCACACGCAACGCTTCGGTCGCATAGTCCACACCGTGACCGTACAGCCGCACACCGTTCGGCTGGTTGCCGTTTTCGCTTTTCAGCAACACACCGTACAGCGAGGAATAGTTAAAGCAGTTGTATACCAACTGATCCTGCACGTCACCAAGCGTCAACGCGATCGCGTTGTTGTTGAACTGACGTTGCATTTCCAGGTGAAAATGCGCCTGCATATCCACGCTCGGGGAAGCGCCCCAATCGCCCCACACATCGCCGTGGGAATTCAAAATGGCGTTGTAGTTGAACTGGTAGTTGCGAATGACACCGCCCACCGAACCGCCGCCTGCCACAATGCCGCGGTGGAAGAAATGCCCTGCCAGATAATCCACGTAGTGGTTGTCGCAACGGTTGGTCGCCAAGTCGACACCGTTATAGCCGTTGTGGGAGGACACGTTGATGACGTACACGTCCGACCCTGCGCCGCGGATGGCATAGGGATAGGATTCAAAGGTAAAGCGATAGCTTTCCACCTCGTTCACAGTGACAGAGGTGTATTGGCTGTTTTGCTCGGGATAATGGAAGGTGATGCCGCGAATACCGGACGATGCCGCCAAGGTCACGGTGGCATTGTCTGTTTCGCTGCCGCGACGATACACCGTAATCACGGTGTTAATCGGCGCCGGAACCGAGCCAAAATCCCCTGCGCCGCGCAGTTCCACACCCGTCGGCACGGTGAGCGCACCATCCACACGGTATTTGCCGGGCGGCAGGAACACCAAACCGCCGCCGTTGTTGCCTGCCTGCGTGAGCAACGTCTGCAACACTTCGGTCACGTCGGTCGCACCGGTGTCGTCCGCCTTTGCAATGTACACCGTTTGTTTGGCAGGACCTTTCACCTGCGGTCCCGCTTCGTCAGCGGAGAGCGAGGTGTAGTCTTTCATGTTGAGTGCCGTCGCGCTGTAAGACACGGGACAACCGCCTTGGTTGACATAGGTGATCTCGCCGCCGTTCGCCGCACGGTTGCCCAACAAGATGCCCGAATACGCGCCCGAATTCAACACCACCTGCGGTGCCGGAGTCAAGAGATCGGAATCGCCAACCAAAATATGCCCCCTATTGGACACGATCGCCCCTTGGCGCACGGTGGAGGACAGCATGGACAGGCGCACGCCATTGTTCTGCAAAATCGCCGCACCGCTCGCCTCGATGTCGATGTTGATGATCTGCAACGAACCGAAGGAGCCGTCAAAATCGCTTGCTGTGAGGTTTATCCCGTACACGCAGTTGCGGATGGTGATGTCTGCCAGCGATTCACAATAGCCGCCCAACACGTTGTCCACTCGAATGGCGTTGTAACAGTCGGTGAATGTGAGCCCCACACACTGTCCGTTGGGGAACAGATCCGAAAACGCACTTTTCCCAAAATATAGCCCCGTATGATATCCGCGGATGTCGGAATAGGTGAGGTACGACCAGTCGATACGCCGCAATGTAATCGCCGTGGCGTTTTGATACAAGTAGTCGCGCAAAGCGCGCTCGGCCGTGGCAGACGTGGGTGCGCCCGCAAGACCCGATTCGATCCAGTAGTCAGGTGCAAAATGGATCTCTTCCAAACGTGCAATATCTATCACCGCGTCCATATCCAGACCCTTGTACAGCGGTGTGCCGTAGACATTCCACACATTCGGGCAGTTGACACCCGCATTTTGCTGGACAGCAAAATAGGCATTCACAAAGGTGATGTTCTGCACAAAGCTATGTTGATTGGTGCGCACCGTGGGCGAATACGGCACAATGGCATCCGCACGCTGTTCCGGATACCAGAAGGTCAGGTTACGCACCTGCGTGTGGTTGCCCATGAGGAGGAAGGGCGCGGCACTCGCGTCGTTATTCCCATAATACACTTCAATGACCGTGCCCTTGACCTTGTAATTCTCTTCAGGCGACACCCAATCACCGCAGATGGACACGCCGCGCGGCATGCGGATCTCATGGTAAAAGCTGTAGTGTCCCGACGGAATGTACAGCGTGCCGCCGCCGGCCGCTTCCAAGCCTTCCAAAAGCGAGTTGACCACGGGAGCGTAGTCCGCGTTGCCGTGACGGTCGATCACATCAATGTTATGCTCCTCCACGTATTCCGCGAGGTTATACCCTGCCACCAAGGGAGTGGAATCGTCCATCCCCTCACCGAATTCCACCTCTTTCCACTGCGGCGGTTCGGGTACAAAGGTGTTGTCACCGATCGGGTCATCCACGATCGAGGGGGCTTGATACGCCGTGTTGACCAGACGGATGTTGCAGATTTTCATCGTTGCCTGCTGCCCGTTCAACGAGGCATTGGGAACGCCGTAATAAATGCGGAAATAGTTGAACGCTGTGGGATCAAATGCCTCCGTGCCCGTCGATCCGGTGAACGCCGAAAGCGGCAAAAGACGCCGTACCCACGTGTTACGTTGGAACAGCAACTGGCTCGTTCCGGTGAACGCTTCCTGTTCATCAAAGGTGCCGGAACTGGTGAGCTCGATCTGACCACCGCTCACCTGCCCGTTTTCGAGTGCCGTGACCAAGCCACTGTCACCCGACACGTACATATCCAACTGCAATGCCAACGTATTTTGCGCGGCATTGGTGGAATACCCGTGTTGAGTCAGATCCAACGGCTCTCCCAAACGGTAGCCCACCCCGTTCGTCAAGTTGGAGTCGGAATCGGCAACAACCAATTGGTCAAACGTACAGAAAAACTCTGCCACAACGTATTGCCCTTCGCTTGCCGCCGCAGCCGTAACTGCCGCCGCAGGCGATACGAGTTGCAGCCCGATGGCAGGGACCATCAGACACAAACACAAGAGCAACGCCAAACATCTTTTTGCTAACATAGTCTCGCACCCTTCACCATATGATACAAACCTATTATACCTTATTGTTTCTTAACTGTCAATACTTACCAAAACGGCGTGCTCTTCGGGGCGCTCACACAGGGAGGAATCCCTATGTGAACGCCCCGTTGCACGCCGTTTTGGTATTACAGTTTCATGGTCAGTCCGATGCGGCGACGTTTCACGTCCACCGACAGCACCTTCACTTTCACAACCTGCCCCACCTTCACCGCTTCCAGCGGATGTTTGATAAACCGATCGCAGATCTGCGAAATGTGCACCAATCCGTCCTCGTGCACGCCGATGTCCACAAAGCAACCGAAATCAATAACGTTGCGCACCGTGCCCGTGAACACCATGCCTTCTTTCAGGTCTTTCAGTTCCATGATGTCGCCGTCACGCATCAGCGGCGGCGGCAATTCGTCACGCGGATCGCGCCCCGGTTTGGGCAGTTCTTTCAAGATGTCGGTCAAGGTGGGCAGACCCACGCCGAGTTCGTCCGCCAGCGCCTCGTTCGCCGTCGTGGGCAACCCTTCTGTCCGACCCACCGCGACACCGTATTTTTTCAACAACTTTTCGGCGGCGGCATAACTTTCGGGGTGTACGGCGGTGTTATCCAACGGATTTTTGCCGCCTGCCACACGCAAAAAGCCGGCGCATTGCTCAAACGCTTTCGGGCCGAGTTTCGGCACCTTCAAAAGGGTGCGGCGATCGGTGAATGCCCCGTTTTGCTCGCGGTATTCCACAATGTTTTTCGCCACGGCGGCACTCACACCTGCCACATATTCCAAGAGCGAGGCAGAGGCGGTGTTCAAATCCACTCCCACCGCGTTCACACAATCCTCCACCACACCCGAAAGCGCATCGTGCAGGCGGTTTTGCGGCATATCGTGCTGGTATTGTCCCACGCCGATGGCTTTCGGATCAATCTTCACCAATTCCGCCAACGGATCTTGCAGGCGGCGCGCAATGGATACCGCCGAACGGAGCGACACATCAAATTCGGGAAATTCCTGCGCCGCAAGTTTGGATGCGGAATACACCGATGCACCGGCTTCGCTCACCACCATATAACTCACCTTGTGCGGCAGATCACGCAACATTCCTGCCACAAACGCCTCTGATTCGCGTGATGCGGTGCCATTGCCGATGGCGATAGTCGTCACGTGATGCTTTTTAATGAGTGCGGTGAGTTTCTGCGCCGCTTCGGCGGTGCGCGATTGCGGCGGCGTGGGATACACCACCGTGGTTTCCAACACCTTGCCTGTCGGGTCACACACCGCGATTTTGCATCCCGTGCGATACGCCGGGTCAAGTCCCAAGGTCGCGTGTCCTTTCACGGGCGGTTGCATCAGGAGTTGGCGCAAATTCTGCCCAAACACTTTAATGGCGCCTTCGGCGGCGGTTTCGGTCAGGTTCGCGCGCACCTCCCGTTCCAGCGAAGGAAACAGCAGACGGCGGTATCCGTCCACCGAGGCGGCTTCCACCAGTTTGCCGCAAGGGGATGCGTTCTTCACGTAACGGCGCAACACGGCGTTTTCGCCTGCCATTTCGGGCAGTTCCACCCCCACGCGCAAGTACTCTTCTTTTTCGCCGCGATTCAGCGCCAGCACGCGGTGTCCTGCCACTTTGGACAGCGGTTCACGGTAGTCGTAATAGTTCTCGTACACACTGCTTTTCTCTTTATCCACCGCCACCGAGGTGAGTTGCCCTGCGCGTGCCAGAATTTGGCGCAACCCACGGCGCAGGTCGGCATCGTCCGACACGTCCTCCGCAATGATGTCTGCCGCACCCGCCAACGCCGCCGCCACGTCTGCCACCTCTTTTTCGACATCCACAAAGGGAGCTGCCGCCGTTTCAGGATCGGTGGACTCGTCCTGTGCCAACAGGATCGCTGCCAGCGGTTCCAACCCCCGTTCACGCGCCACACTGCCGCGCGTTTTGCGCTTTTGTTTATACGGGCGATACAAGTCCTCCAATTCCACCAATGCGGTGGCGGCCGCAATCGCCTCGGCCAGTTCGGGGGTCAGTTTTCCCTGCACCTCAATGGATGCCAAAATCTCCCCCCGTCTTTTGTCAAGGTTGCGCAGATAGGTCAACCGCTCATACAGATCGCGCAACAACTGGTCGTCCAACCCACCCGTTTGCTCTTTGCGATAGCGGGCGATAAACGGGATGGTTTTGTCGTCATCAATCAACGCGACGGTGTTTTCCACCTGCCACGCTTTCAGCGAAAACTCCGCACATAAGATCTTTGCAATGTCCATGGTCTTTCTCCTTCGGTTTGATAGTCCCAGTATACCATACCTGCCGCCGCGTGGCAAGGTGCGGAATCCCGAAATTTTTCGCTGTTTTCCGCTTGCAGTGAGCGAAAAAGCGTGATTTTGTACTATTGTGACTATCGCTTCAAACAACCGTTGCGACACACACCGGGGGACATTTTGGGGCGCGATGGTGACTTCTTGGGTGCAGATGCGGTGTTCCAAATGGATTTCGGCAACCACCTGTGGTGCAATCACCGCCCGTTGAGCTCCATCCGCTTTGAAAATTGCCGTTTCACAGACGTGTGCTAACCTGCCATGCTGTTTGGCAGCGAGGACGAGCCGTTGACCTTCGAAATGGAATACGTCACGGTCACCGCCCGTGCAGGGCACGAGGACATGCGCGTGCTGGAGGCAAAGCACTTTGCACGCATCGCTTTGAAAGACGCCGCCTTTGAGAACTTTTGCCGACCGCACGCGGTGGTGCATACCGACGGCACGGTGGAAACCGACATTCCCGCGGAACACTCCACGCTGTAATTCGTATGCAAAAGCACCCACCGTAAGGGAGTTGCGAATGGGGATCGGAGATGGAATTCTTCCCCTGCCTCCCCTTGTCAGGGGAGGTGGATTCGCCAAAGGCGAATCCGGAGGGGTAGTCTATCGAGAGTTCGTGTTATT
>JAZONO010000049.1:0-20369 GCA_045654545.1 Acutalibacteraceae bacterium | reverse complement strand
CCCGATGTTAACGGGCCGATTTTCCCCTCGGCTGTGTTAAAATGCTCGTAAATCCGCAAGGATCTACTGCGCTTTTGCCTTGCCGATGAAAAAATCGGCTCCGTTTACATTCTTCGACCTAAAACGAGTGGAATTTCGTGTCGTTGCTTGTGACGGGTGCCTTTTTCACAAAACGAACAGAGAGGATGTACCTTCAAAGATACATCCTCTCTATTTTTATCCTTATGACCACCCACCTTAGGGGTGTGCACCATATTGAAAATTGGTTTTTCGGGTTCGGTTGGCACACCGCGTGCCAAAAAGCCTCGTAATACTTACGGCGAGTTCTTTTTTTATTCCTTATAGCCGAGTGTACCGTTGGCAGAGGCTTTCAGATAGGCGTTGATAAACCCATCCAGATCGCCGTCCATCACCGCGTTGATGTTACCCATTTCAAAGCCGGTGCGATGATCCTTTGCCATCGTATACGGCATGAACACGTAGGAGCGGATCTGACTGCCCCATTCGATCTGCGCTTGCGCACCCTTGATGTCGTCGATCTTGTCGAGGTGCTCACGCTCTTTGATCTCCAAGAGTTTTGCCTTCAACATATTCATCGCCGTATCACGGTTTTGGAACTGACTGCGCTCGGTCTGGCACGCCACCACGATGCCCGTGGGAATGTGGGTCAAACGCACGGCCGAGGAGGTCTTGTTGATGTGCTGACCGCCGGCACCGGAGGAACGGAACACATCCATCTTCACGTCTTCGGGGCGGATATCCACCTGAATGGTATCGTCCAATTCGGGCATCACTTCCACCGCCGCAAAGGAGGTGTGGCGACGACCCGATGCATCAAACGGCGACACGCGCACCAAGCGGTGCACGCCTGCCTCGCCCTTCAAAAAGCCGTAGACGTTTTCGCCTTCGATCATAATGCTGGCACTCTTGATACCGGCCGGATCGCCGTCGATATAATCCAGCAATTTGTAGTTGAATCCGTGGCTTTCCGCCCAGTGGGTATACATACGGTACAGCATGGATGCCCAGTCCTGCGCTTCGGTGCCGCCGGCACCTGCGTGGAAAGACAAAATGGCGTTGCGGCTGTCGTATTCCCCCGTGAGCAGGGTTGCCAAACGCTGTTGTTCCAGCGAAGCGGCAATGCCGTCCACCGCCGACGTGCACTCCTCCAACAAGGATTCGTCCTCTTCCTCATTTGCCAGTTCAATGAGGGTCGCGGTGTCGTGATAGTTGTTGACCAGCGCTTCGTACGCTTGTATCTTCCCTTTCAGGCGTGCCGCACGTTGCGTGACTTCCTGCGCACGTTCCATATTATCCCAAAAGCCGTCCTCCGCCGCGCGCATATCCAACTCTTCCGCTTCGGTGCGCAACTGGCGAAGACCGATCGCGTTTTGCAGATCGTCGATCTCCGGCCACAGATTTTCCAATTTCAAACCCAATTCTTCAAACGCCAGCATAGTATGCTCCTTTGCATCGTTATCCCATATAGTATACCGAAAAACGCCGCGTTTGTAAAGATATTTTTTACAGAAAGATGGGGTGTGCCGCCGCACACCCCATCTTTGTTTATTTCAGCATATCGATCAATTGCCCCAACACCGGTTCGAACGCCGCACCGTACCAATGGTTGTCAAGTGTTGCCGTGCAGTCGATGCACGCCACCGTGTAATCCGCCGCAATGCGTGCGGCTTCCACCGCGCTCTTGCCGCGCACCAGCGCACCCACGAATGCCGAGGCATAAATGTCCCCCGTGCCGTGACAACTGTTGGCGCGTTTCGGGTGCTCGTAGTAATGCGGCACGCCCTGCTCGCTCACCAACACGCCCGTTTTATCGGCGGTGTAAGACACACCGGTGAACACCACCGTGCGGCACCCGAGCGCGTGCAGTTTTTGCACGATCTCCTCAATGTAGGCGCGATCATACTCCTCGCGATAGGGGGTATCGGTCAACAGACACGCTTCGGTCAAGTTCGGCAACACGATGTCTGCCTCACCGCACAAACCTTTCATTGCCTCGACAAACGTCATATCAAAGCCGACGTACAGTTTGCCGTTATCTGCCATGGCAGGGTCCACCACGCGCACACCGCCCTCTTTTCGCACCGTGGCAAACAAGTCGCGCACGTAATCCACCTGCTGTGTACTGCCGAGATATCCCGTGTAGATTGCATCAAAGGCAATCCCTTCCTTTTGCCAATGCGCGGCAATGGAGGGCATATCCTCGGTGAGATCGCGGAAGGTGAACCCTTTAAACCCACCCGTGTGGGTGGACAGCACTGCCGAAGGGAGCACACAGGTTTCCACACCGCACGCCGAAATGATCGGCAACGCCACCGTCAATGAACACTGGCCCACGCAGGAGATATCCTGCACGGTCAATACGCGTTTATAATGCATACTATCACTTCCTTGCACACTACTTTACCACCGTTTTGGTATTAAGTAAATGTCCAGAACAGTATATTTTTATATAGCCAGTTTGCGGCGACGGGCACGGCGTACCCGATGAATGTGGCGTTCAAAATCGCCGCTGTTCAAGAGTTCTGCCAGCACGTACTGCTCAAACATCGGCACGGTGCAAGAATAAAATCCCACCGTTTCTTCAAACCGCGACAGCAACGAGGGCGGTAGCACCATATACCCCACACGCATGGAAGGGGCAACGGTGCGCGAAAAGGTGTTCACATAAATCACCCGTTCCTCGTCCGACAAGGTAAACAGCGGATCTTCGTTTTTGGTGGAGACGGTAAATTCCGAATCGTAATTGTCCTCCACCACGTATCCGCCGCGGCGCTGTGCCCAGCGCAGATATTCCGCCCGTTTGGATGCCCCTGCCGTGACACCGCTGGGGAAACTGTTAAACGGGGTGACGTGCAACACCCCTGCCCCGGAAGCGGCGAGTGCATCCGACGCGATGCCGTCCGCTTCCATCGGCAACCGCTCGCACGTAAGACCGTTTGCTTCGTACACGCGTCGTATTTTGTCGTAGGACGGATCTTCCAGCGCAAAGGTCTGCCCCGAAAACATCTGGGACAGCAGACTGTACAGATACTCCGCACCCGAGCCGATCACCACCTGCCGCGGCTGCACCGCCATGCCGTGCCGCCGCGCCAGATAAGCGGCGATCGCCCCACGCAGTTCCTCACAGCCGTGGTTGGGGGATTTCACCAATATCTCCTCCCCACGTTCGGCGAGCACGCGCCGCATGGTACGCGCCAGCACCGAAAAGGGAAAGGTCACCGCCGCCGTGTGCGGATGGCGCGGCAACACGGGATGTGCCGCCGTTTCGCGCAACGGTGCAAAATCGTCGGCGCGGTAAATCACGAAATAGCCGCTTCGCTCACGCGGCTCAATATAGCCTTCCTCCGCAAGCAGGGTGTATGCGTGCTCCACCGTGATCACGCTGACCCCCGTTTCCTCCGCCAGCAACCGCTTGGACGGCAACTTCACGCCGCAAGGGTACAATCCTCCCACGATGTCACGCCGCAGTTGTTCATACAACTGCATATACGCCGTCTTTGGGCTGTTTCCATCAATGCGATACGCCATCTGGTATTACCAACTTTCCAAAATTCGATAAAGTTAGTATACCAGATGGCGTATTGTTTGTAAAGATATGTTTTATTCCCAGCCCATCCAATCCGCAATCAGCGGTGTGAGGATGTCGGCGACAATCTTGTGGGTGGAGGGGGCCGGATGACCGATGCGCCACTCCTCGGCCAACGGCAAGCGTTGGAACCGTACTTACATCCCGTCGGCGGCGGCACGCCCCACGTCTTCGATCACAAAAGCGTACATCATACCGATCACGCACAAAAAGCGGCTGTGCGGATTATTGGTTGCCGGCGTGGCGACCGGCGCCGTGCCGCAAAACCGCACGGCGGGGGGGTATCGCTCACTATACGCATTGTGTTCATGCCGTTATTCCTTCACAAACGCGGCGGCATTGTCGCGGATGTACCCCACACACAAGGTAAGCGGTTGTTCCTCTGCCACCGCGGCCGCAAACGCCGCTTCATCCTCGGCCTGCATGGCCGCGGCGCACGCCGTGGCACCGATCTGCAAAAACCCGTCTGCCGCCAGTGCCATAAAGGGTGCGGACGGCGAGTTTTTCATGCCTGCCAATCCGTCGGCGGCGGTTTCCTTCACCGTGGCCCACACGGTGTACACGTTCACCTGCGGATTGGTCCACAACGGCACCATACGGTACACGTCCGGCGCGGTGAACGGCAGATTATTTTCACGGCGACGGCGCTCGCAGGAATCCAGAAGGTCTCGCACCACCGTGCCCACCAGTTCATCATCGGGGGTGGCGGACAGCCGCTCGGCTGTCAGCGCTTGCATCAATTTTTCTTTCTTTTCCTGTTTCGAAAGGTGGTGCAGATACCAAGCAATCAGCAATGCCAACACCGCCATAACGAGCGTTTTGGTGCCGCCGATATTGTCAAAAAAAGCAGCTGCGTATATCATCACGATTCCTCCGCTGTCAGTTGCTTGTAGATCTCGCCCTTGCGGCGACCGCTTTCGGCAGCGGCACGTTTGGCCGCTTCGGATGCGGATGCTCCCTCTGCCATATAGCGGCGCGCCAGTGCCACCGCATCTTCGGGCGAGGTCGCCTCTTCCTGTGCCTTCGGTGCGCCTTCCACCACCAGCACAAATTCGCCGCGCGGCGGATTCTCTGTATACCACGCCACCGCCTCTGCCAAGGTGGTGCGGCGTACTTCCTCGTGCAGTTTGGTGAGTTCCCTTGCCAATGCCAAACGGCGATTCCCCAGCGTATCCAGCAGGTCTTGCAGAGTATAGATCAACTTGTGCGGCGCTTCATAAAACACCATGGTGCGCGGTTCACGCTTGATGCTTTCCAAATGCTCACGACGGGAGCGATTGGCGGTGGACAAAAACCCTTCGAAGGTGAACCGTCCCACCGAAAGCCCCGAAAGAGCCAAGGCGGTGGCCATGGCCGTGGGGCCGGGCACGGCGGTGACGGGAATGCCCCGTTCGTGGCACAGCGCCACCAGATCTTCGCCCGGGTCGGAAATGGCAGGCATCCCTGCATCCGACACCAACACCCCGTGTTCGCCTGCTTCCATGCGATCGCACAGGGCTTGTCCGCTGGCGCGTTTGTTATGCTCGTGATAGCTGAACAGCGGCTTTTTGATACCGAAATGTGTCAACAGTTTCATCGTGACACGGGTGTCCTCCGCCGCAATAAAATCGCAGGCGGACAACGCCTCCACCGCGCGCGGCGAAAAGTCCGAAAGATTGCCGATGGGCGTGCCCACCAAGGTCAGCATTCCTGCCATATCCTCACCTCATTTTCTGAATAGTATAGTACCACATTCCGCCGAAGATTGTCAATAAAAATAGGGACTCGGTGAGTCCCTATAACGTTAAATATAACAGCGCTAACACAAGTAAAGTCGAACCGCCTTCTTTGGCGATCACCAGTGCGAGCAACAGCGGCAACCACCGCCCAACGTCCTCCCGGCGGCAGGGCGCGGCTTCCGACGGCTGTTCTTTTGGTACGCACCCTTCTGCACGATTCGCCAAACGGCGATTCTCTTCACGCATGCGTTGCACGCGCGCCTCGGCTTCCCGTTGCTTTTGCCACAAATCCTCTCCCGTCCACACACCTTCATTCCCCATGTAACAAGCCTCCCTTGATCAGTGGTAACAGTTTCACAATACGCAACAGTTCGATCGCTTCGTCCACCCGTTTTTCGCGCCCGTCGTGTAAATACGGGCGCAAGGCGCGCAACAGCGCCACTTCGCGGCTGTCACCGCCGAGTCCGCCCGACAACAGCGGCAACAGTTTTGTAAGTAGCGCGGCATCCCCCGTTTCGGCAGGGGTGGAGGACGGTGCGTTGCCGAGCGACGCGAGCAAGCCGCCGAGCTTTTCCGTTACGGCAGGATCGCTCATCAACCCTTCCAACAGATCGGTCAACTCCTTATCCACACCGTCACCCCCTCGCCGTTATTTTTGCAATAATTTTTGAATCAATGCCGCCGCCTGCGGCGATTCCAACACCTGCCGCACCCGTGCCCCGTCCCCTGCCATCAACTGTCGCAGTTTGGCGGCACTTTCGGGTGAGAGCTTTGCCGCCAGCGTTTCCAAGCCCCCTTCGTTCAAGGCTTGTGCCATCGCGGTGGGCGTGGTGTTCAAACGGCGTGCGGCATATTGCATCAGTGCATACAACTGTTCTTGATTTAATTTGTTATCAGCCATACTACCCCTCTTTTCAAACAGACAATACTGTGGTATACTTATGTTTTTGGAGGCGATGTTATGCGTATTTTGGTGGTGTCTGACACCCACGGCGACCGATATGCCCTGCAAAACGCGTTATGGGAACAACCCGATGCCAAACTGGTGTTTCACTTGGGGGACGGTGCGCGTGAACTGGAACAGGTGCAAGAAGAGAATCCCGACCGCACCTTTTTCGGCGTGCGCGGCAACTGCGATTCCACCCTGTGTTCCCTGCTTGAAAACCGTGAAGAAACGGTGGGACACAAGCGCATTTTCTTCACACACGGACACCTGTGGTCGGTGAAATTCACCCTCACCCGTGTGGTGTACGCCGCCCGTGAACGCGAAGCAGACATTTTGCTGTTCGGTCACACCCACACACCGCTCGCCACCTATGAGGATGGGTTACACATCGTCAATCCCGGCTCGCTCGGTTACGGCAAATCGTATGCCACGGTGGACATTGTGCCCGGCGGCGTGATGCCGATCCTACACACACTCCGCTAGCACAGTATATGCAAAAAGCACCCGATGCGTGAGCATCGGGTGCTTTTCTTATTCGTTGACCACGTTGCGGATCCATTTGCCTTGTTTTAAGAAACACGCTCCTGCCAAGCATTTGAAGGTGTGGATGCCTTGGCAACACGCATAGAGTGCCAAAAACGGCATCGCAGGGTAGGCAAAACGAGATAGCACAAAGGAGAGCGGCACTTGCAAACTCCACACAAATCCGCAATCAAACAGAAAGGTGACACCAATCTTGCCGCCCGACCGCAAGGAGAAATAGGATGCGTGGGTAAAGGCATCCAGCGGCATAATGAAAGCGCTGACAATGATGATGCGCGTTGCTAAGGCACGCACCGATGCCGTGGTGTTATACATCAGCGGAATCCAGCCGGAACACAGGATGTATACGAGTGCCATCACACCACTGACCGCCAGCGAAAACGCAACGAGTTTACGGGTGGTGTCGCGCACTTCATCAAATTTCTCCGCGCCGAGTTGCTGGCCCACAATGATGCCGATGGAGGTGCCGATAGCCATAAACGCCACCGAAAACACGTTCCAAAAGGTGGAGGAGATGTTGGTGGCCGCCACCACGTCCAACCCACAGGTGGAATAGTGTTGATTGACCAGCGCAACACCCAACGACCAAAGCGCTTCGTTCATCATCAGCGGTGCACCCTTTACGAACATACGCCCCATCAGTTTGGCAGGGATATACATCGATCGCCACGCCCCCACAATGAAGAGGTTACGGTCGCGGTGACGGTGGGTCCAGATCATCACGATGAACATTTCCACCACACGGGCCACCACCGTGGCGATCGCCGCACCGTGCACACCCATCGCCGGGATGGACAGCCACGGCACACCGAAGATGAGCACCGTGTTGAGGCCCAAATTGACCGCCACCGACACAACGCCTGCCTTCATCGGCAACAGGGTCTCCCCCGTTTCACGCAGGGTACTGGCATAGGTTTGGATGAGGGCGTTGGGTATCAAACTGATCAACATAATGTGCAGATAATCCCGTGCACACAAAAGAGAACGCGCCGCTTCTTCGGGTGAGCCTTCCCCCGTTAAAAAGCGACCCGACAGCCACTCGCCTCCAAAGAAAAACACCAAACCGCCGACAACGGTGATCGCACCGCACAAGAGCAGTTTGAAACGGAACGCGTGGCGCAACCCTTCGTTGTCGCCCTTACCGTAAAACTGGGCACCAAAAATACCGGCGCCCGACACAGCACCGAACAAGCACAGTTGAAACACAAAAAACAACTGGTTTGCCACCGCAACGCCCGTCATTTCTGCCGTGCCGATGCGCCCGACCATCAGGTTGTCGAGCATATTTACAAAATTGGTGATGCCATTTTGCAACATAATGGGCACCGACACCGCCAACACGTGGCGATAAAACGTTTTATCTCCGATGTAGCGCGAAAGTTTCATGGGGCGCCGACTCCTTTTTTGACACTTCGCCTATTCTATCATATTCTATCCTGTTTTTCAATCGGTTGGGACAAAAAAAGCACGGTGCCGATATGGCACCGTGCTTTTTTTGAAATGATTAGATTGCACGCACGCGGATCACACCATCGATCGCGGCGATCTTTGCCAGCGCATCCGCCGTGGGAGCGGTCGGGATGTCCAGCAAGGTGTAGGCAAAATCTTTGCGCGAACGGTTCGCCATCGAATCGATGTTGATGCCTTCCGCCGACACTTCTGCCGAAATCTGGGTGAGAATGCTCGGCACGTTGCGGTGCAACACGCACAAACGGTGCGCACTGCCGCGCGGCACGTTCACGGTGGGATAGTTCACCGAGTTGACGATGTTGCCGTCTTCCAGATACGCCTTCAACTCGTCTGCCGCCATCACCGCGCAGTTGTCTTCACTTTCGGGGGTGGAAGCACCCAGGTGCGGAATGGCGATGATGCCGTCCACATCCAGCGCCTCTTCGGTCGGGAAGTCCACCACGTAACGGGCGACCTTACCGCTTTCCAGCGCCGCTTTCATATCGTCGATGTTGACAAGTTCGGCACGGGAGAAGTTCATGATGCGCACGCCGTCGGGCATCTGCTCAAAGGTGTCTTTGTTCAGCATACCGCGGGTATCGTCGTTCAGCGGCACGTGCACCGAAATGAAATCGCATTTCTGATAGATTTCTTCACGGCTGGCCGCGTGTTTGATGGAACGGGAGAGTTTCCACGCCGCATCCACCGACATAAACGGGTCAAAACCGTACACTTCCATGCCCAGCGCCTGCGCCGCGTTCGCCACCAAAATACCGATGGCACCCAGACCGATGACACCGAGTTTCTTGCCTGCGAGTTCGGGACCGACATACGCACCCTTGCCCTTTTCCACCAGTTTCGGCACAGCCGCACCTTCGCCCTTCAGGGTTTTCGCCCAGGCGATGCCGTCCAGCACCTTACGGCAGGAGAGCAACAAACCGGCAAGCACCAGTTCCTTCACCGCGTTCGCGTTCGCGCCGGGGGTGTTGAACACCACGATACCGGCTTCACTGCATTTGTCCACCGGGATGTTGTTCACACCGGCACCTGCACGCGCGATCGCCAGCAGATCTTCCGGCAGTTCCATATCGTGCATCGCCGCGGAACGCACCATAACGCCGCTCGCGCCTGCGAGTTCTTCGGTCAACGTATACCCTGCGCCGAGACGGTCGGTGCCGCACGCCGCAATCTTATTCAAAGTGCAAATTTTCATGGTTCTTATCCTCCTTAGGAATGCGCTTCTTCGAACGCTTTCATGAAGGCCACGAGTTTCTCCACGCCTTCAACCGGCATCGCGTTGTAGATGGAGGCACGCATACCACCCACCGAACGGTGACCCTTCAGGTTCACAAAACCGGCTGCCGCGGCTTCCTTCACAAACGCCGCGTCCAACTCGTCGTTACCCGTGACAAACGGCACGTTCATGAGCGAACGGTCCTCCGGCACAACAGTGCCGCGGAACATCTTGCTGTTGTCGAGGAAATCGTAGAGCAGCGCCGCTTTTCGCTCGTTGATCTCTTGCATCTTTTCGAGACCGCCGATCTCGTTCTTCAACCACTCCAGCACGAGCTTCGCCATATAGATGGTGTAGCACGGGGGTGTGTTGTACATCGAGCCGTTGTCGGCATGAATCTGATAGTTGAACATGGTCGGGGTGATGTCACGCGCCTTGCCGATCAGATCCTCGCGGATGATGACGATGGTGAGACCGGCCGGAGCCATGTTCTTCTGCGCACCGGCGTACAGCACGCCGAACTTACTCACGTCGATGGGGGTGGAGAGAATGCAGGACGAAATATCCGCCACCAGCGGCACGTCACCCGTATCGGGCAGTTCGTGATACACCGTGCCGTAGATGGTGTTGTTCATGCAAATGTGGAAATAGTCCGCATCCTTCGTGAAGGTAGCGGGATCGAGCTTCGGAATATAGGAGAACGTCTTATCCTTGGAGCTCGCAACGATATGCGCTTCACCGTAGCGCGAGGCTTCCTGATATGCCTTGTTCGCCCACTGACCGGTAATGACGAAATCCGCCTTACCGCTGCCGTTCATCAGGTTCAGCGGCAACATCGCAAACTGCGAGGAGGCGCCGCCCTGCAAAAACAGCACTTTGTAGTTGTCGGGGATGTTCATGACTTCGCGCAACAGCGCTTCACAGCCATTGATGATCTCCTCGTACACCTTGGAACGGTGAGACATCTCCATCACACTCTGGCCGCTGCCGTTGTAATCCAGCATCTCGGCCGCCGCGCGCTTCAACACTGCCTCCGGCAGCATGGACGGACCTGCGGAAAAATTGTACACTCTTGCCATAATAAAGACCTCCAGTTTAGATTATATCTAGTTTCCATCATACTCTCTTTGACATGATTTGTCAACGGAGATTTCATAAAATTCTCGCCCGTAAAACCGATTTTTTTCGGTAAAAAAAGAGATGGTTTCACTGCAAAGTGAAACCATCTCTTTTGGTGTGTATTAAAAGAAACTCATCTGTGCCGAAGCAGGCAAACTGCCGAACGCGCCCATTTGGGCGAGTGTTTCCATCAGCGTTTTGGAGAGACCGCTGCGCGACTGCACGTCGTCCTGCGAAAGGAATTCCCCTTCGTCGCGCGCTTTCATCAACGCTTCCGCCGCCGCACCGCCAAGCCCTTTCACCGCGCTGAACGGCAGGCGCACCTTGCCGTCCTCCATCGTGAATTTGTGTGCATGGGATTTGTACAGATCAACCGGCAAAAACTCCACACCGCGCAACATCGCTTCGTACACCACGTGCAAACTTTCCGCCTGATCCTGTTCCTTCTGGGTGGCTTCTTTGCCGCGTGCGCGGATGTTATCCATCAGCGATTTCACGGCGTTGATGCCGCCGAGCACGGGTTCGGCATCAAAATCTTCTCCGCGTCCCGTGAAGAACGCCGCGTAATAGGCCGCCGGATGATACACCTTATACCACGCCACGCGCAACGCCGCAATGACGTAGGCGGCGGCGTGCGCTTTCGGGAACATATACTTGATCTTCATGCAGGAATCCACGTACCATTGCGGCACGTCGTGATCCTTCATGGCTTGGAAATGCTCGTCGGTGAGCAGTTTGGTGGCGTTACCTTTACGCACGATCTCCATAATCTTAAACGCCATTTTCGGCTCCAACCCACGGTGCATCAAATAGGTCATAATGCCGTCACGGGTACCGATCACGTTGGAAATGGTGCAGGTGCCTGCCTTAATGAGTTCTTGCGCGTTGCCGAGCCACACGTCGGTGCCGTGGGACAGACCTGAAATTTGAAGCAGGTCGGCAAAGTTCTTGGGTTGCGTTTCGAGCAGCATCTGCCGCACGAAACCCGTGCCCATTTCGGGAATGGACAGCGTGCCGTTTTCACAGCCGAGTTGTTCCGCCGTAATGCCGAGTGCCTCGGTGGAGGTAAACAGCGAATACACCGCCGGGTCGGACATCGGCACGTCCATCACGGAAATTCCCGTATTTTCTTCCAGATATTTGTAGGTCGTGGGAATGACGTGACCCAGGTTATCCAGTTTCAAAATGGTATCGTGGATGGAATGGAAATCGAAGTGGGTGGTGAGGATTTCGGATTTCGGGTCGTCTGCCGGATGCTGGATGGGACAGAAATCCTCCACGTCGAATTCATCCGGCACGACCACCATGCCGCCGGGGTGCTGACCGGTGGTGCGTTTGATACCCGTACACCCTGCCGCCAGACGCTCGATCTCGGCAGGAGTATAATGCAATCCGCGCTCTTCCGCATACTTTTTCACGTAACCGAACGCGGTTTTTTCCGCCACGGTGGAAATGGTGCCGGCTTTGAACACGTGATCCAATCCGAATAGTTTTTCGGTGTAACGGTGGGCATAGAACTGATATTCACTTGCAAAGTTCAAGTCAATATCGGGAGCTTTGTCACCGTCGAAACCGAGGAAGGTTTCAAACGGGATCTCATGCCCGTCACGCCCGAGCGGCTCGCCGCACACGGGGCACACCTTATCGGGCAGGTCAAAGCCCGAACCCACTTCGCCGTGGGTGAAAAATTCGGAATATTTACATTTCTTACAAACATAGTGCGGCGCAAGCGGATTCACTTCCGAAATACCGGCCATGCTGGCAACGAACGACGAACCGACCGATCCACGCGAACCGACCAAATAGCCGTGATCCACCGAATCCTTCACCAGTTTTTGCGCGATCATGTACAGCACCGAGAACCCGTGCTTGATGATCGATCCCAGTTCGCGTTCCAAACGGGCAGACACGATTTCGGGCAAGGGATCGCCGTAGATCTCCTTGGCACGGCTCCAGCAGATCTCCTGCAACTCTTCGTCCGCACCGTCCATGTGCGGCGAGAAGGTGCCTTTCGGAATGGGGCGCACCGCTTCGATGCTGTCCGCAATGCGGCGCGGATTTTCCACCACCACTTCATACGCCTTTTCTTCGCCGAGATAGGAAAACTCTTGGAGCATTTCTTCGGTGTTGCGGAAATACAGCGGTGCTTGCTCGTCCGCATCTTCATACCCCTGCCCTGCCTGCAAAATGCGGCGGTACACCTCGTCCTCGGGATCCATGAAGTGCACGTCACAGGTGGCGCACACGGGGATGTTCAGTTTTTCGCCCAGCCGCACGATGGTGCGGTTGAACTCGCGCAACTGTTCTTCGCTTTGCGCCAAACCTTTGCGCAACATGAAGCGGTTGTTCGCGATCGGCTGAATTTCCAAAAAGTCGTGGAATTTCGCGATCTCGCACAGTTCGCCCCACGGCTTGCCTGCCAAAATAGCGTGGAACAGTTCACCTGCCTCACACGCACTGCCGATCAGCAAGCCTTCGCGGTGCTCCATCAATTTGGTTTTGGTAATGCGCGGCTTTCGATAGAAATTCTTGGTGTGCGACCACGAAATAAGCTTGTACAGATTTTTAAGGCCTACTTGATTTTGCACCAGCAGGATCAAGTGATAGGGTGCCGCTTTTTTGTCTTCCAAACTCTCGTTGATCTCCTGGAAGGTGTGCACACCGCGCAGATCGCGCAGGTCGGAACTCATGCACAAGAAGATCTCTGCCAACACGGCGGCATCGTCACACGCGCGGTGATGGTTGAAGTCCCCCAAATGCAGATGCTCCGCCACCGTGTTCAGTTTGTGGTTTTTCAGCGAGGGATACAATCCACGTGCGAGCGGCACGGTATCGATCGCGCCGAAGGGATAGGGCATGTCCTGCCGCGCCGCCGCCTGACGGATAAACGCGGTGTCAAAGCCGGCGTTGTGCGCCACCAATACGGTGGTGTCGCCGCAGAAATCGTAAAACGCCTGCAACGCTTCGCGCTCAGACAAAGCGTTTGCCACCATCGCGTCGGTGATACCCGTCAATTCGGTAATCTTCGGCGGAATGGGACGTTCGGGATTCACAAAGGTGTTGAAGGTGTCGCTGACCGCCCCTTCGTGCAAGCGCACCGCACCGATTTCGGTGATGCGGTCGGAAAGTGCGCCCAGTCCCGTGGTTTCCAAGTCGAACACGATGACGTCGCTGCCGATCTCGCCCGTGACACCCGGTTCCACCGCCCCCGTACGGTCGTTGACGTAATACGCTTCGCTGCCGTACAGAATTTTGATTTCTTTACCTTTTTTCGCCAGTTTTTCCGCGGTGTTCATCGCGTCGGGGAATGCCTGTGCCACACCGTGATCGGTGATGGCAACCGCCGGGTGTCCCCACGCCGCCGCGCGCTCCACCAAGGCGGAGGCTTCGCTCACCGCATCCATCTGCGACATCTTGGTGTGCAGGTGCAATTCCACGCGTTTCACGGGAGCGTTGTCACGCTTTTGATATTTTGCCAACATGGCGAGCGAGCGGATGCGGATCTGGTTATCCTTGGCATATTCGTTATAGTCGTATGCACCCGAGATCAGCACGCACATACCGGGTTTCAGCGCTTCCATCAGCGCCTTTTTATCCTTGTCGCGCCGATGATCCGCACGGAACACCGCCGTGACGGAATTGGTCTTGTCCGACAAGGAGATGTTAAACCGTGTGCTGCTGCCGTCGCGGCTTTCACGGGCATCCACTTTAAAAATTTCGCCCCACACCGTCACAAAACTGCCGTCTGCTTCCAGCGAAGACATAGGTTGCGGCTTCACGTTGGAGGGAGTGCCGAACATGTAGTTCGCGGTTTCCAACCACACGGGAAGCCCGTCACACGGCGGCGTATCGGGATCGGCAGGGTCCAACGGAATGGGGTTTGCCACATCCTGCTGTGCCGCTTTCTTCATGGCTTTTTGCCGCTGTTCTTCACGTTGTGCCGCGGCGGTGGCCGCCGCTTCGCGGTCGGCTTCCTCGCGTAGGGTGCGATAATAATCATCGTCGGTGTCCAGCGCATCCGCGCCCTCCAGCACCACCGTCACACGGCGGTCAAACACCTCTTCAATCAATTCCGCCATCAGGCGATCAATGCCCATGGCGCACAGCACTTCCCGACCGCCACGGGGAAGCACCACGGTAAATTCATTCTCCTCCAAACGGAAGGTGGCGCCGTCAAAACTGCCGTTCACCGCCGTGTGGCGCGTGCGCAACAACTCCACCACCAACAAAAACAGCCCTTCCTCCCCCAGTTGTTCGGGGGCGAATTTCGGCATTAGGCGCACGGTGGCACGCAACGCCACCGACATCGCATCCGCCGCATCGTGCAACGCTTCATACGGCAACACCGCCGTCGGTGCCACCGTGACGGTCACCTGATGGCGATCGTTATGTACGTGCACGCCGAGCACCGCCGCTTCAGAAAGCGGCGGTGGGATCGGTATATTTTGAAAATACGGTGCAAACAACTCGCCAAACAAAGGCGCTCCCATACTATCCTGACTCCTTACAACTTCTCAATCTCGCGCATCAATTCGTCCACGGCCACCGCTTCGGGCACCGTGCGCAACACGTCTCCTTTTTTGAACAATGCTACTTTGCCGTTGCCGCCTGCCAAGCCGATGTCCGCTTCACGCGCTTCGCCCGGTCCGTTCACCACGCAACCCATCACCGCTACGGTGATGGGTTTTGTCACCGTTTCCAAGCGGCGTTCCACCTCGTCGGCAATGCCGATGAGGTCGATGGCGGTGCGTCCGCAGGTGGGGCAGGAAACCAAGCGCGGACGGTCTTGCCGTAACCCCAACGCATGCAAAATGTCGCGCCCTGCCGCCACCTCTTTCACCGGGTCGGCGGTGAGCGACACACGAATGGTGTCACCGATACCGTGGAGCAACAAACTGCCGATGCCTGCCGCGGATTTGAGCAACCCCATCCGTTCGGTGCCGGCTTCGGTCACCCCCACGTGCAAGGGATAGTCACAGCATTCCGCCGTCAATTCATACGCCTTCACCATGGTGGGCACGTCGGAGGATTTCATCGACAGCACAATGTCGTAAAAATCGTATTTTTCGAGCAAACGTGCATGATACAGCGCGCTGTCGCGCAGTGCTTCGGCGCACGGATGCCCGTATTTTTGCAGAATCTCTTTTTCCAGCGAACCGCCGTTCACCCCAATGCGGATGGGAATGCCCTTTTCGCGGCAAACCGTTGCCACCGCGCGGACGTTCTCTTCCCCACCGATGTTACCGGGGTTGATGCGGATCTTATCGATACCGGCCGCGGCGGCTTCCAACGCCAATTTGTGGTCGAAATGGATGTCCGCCACGATCGGCACCTTCACCGCTTCTTTGAGCGCCGGAATCAGCGCCACCGCTTCCTTGTTGGGGATGGCGGCGCGAATCAACTCGCACCCGGCCGCTTCCAACGCTTTGGCTTGCGCCACGCTGCCCGGGATATCGTGTGCAGGCACGTTCAACATGGATTGCACCGTCACGGGATGACCGCCGCCAATCCACACACCGCCTGCGTTTACCGTACGTCTTGCCATATTCCCACTCCTTAGGGTGAGCATTCAAACCCGAACTCCGTTTTGGAAGGCGTATTTTTGCTCATCCATTGTTAAAATACTCGCCAATACCTATCCGGTGATCAAGCGTGTGATGTCGCTGTAAGTTACCACCAACATCAACAGCAACAGCAGGATCAACCCGATAAAATTCACCATTCCTTCGTATTTGGCAGGCACTTTGCGGCGGAAGATCAGTTCAAACAGCAAGAACACCAACCGACCGCCGTCCAATGCCGGCAAGGGCAACAAATTGAAAATGCCCACGTTCACCGTGATCAGGATCACCAAGGTCATCAAGGTGCGCACCGCCGCCATACGGTCGGTGTGGGTCACGGCGTTTTCCACCGCATCGCCGATCACGTCCACCGTGCCGACAGGACCCGACAGATCATTCAACCCGTATTTCCCCGTGAGAATATCGCCCAAACTGCGCCACACCATCACGCCAAGCGAATACTCGTTTTTCAGCGCATAGGTGAACACGTTTCCTGCCGTGCGGCGTTCGCCCACGATAATGAAATCGTATTGCAAGTAGCGATTGCCTTCCTCATCGGTTGCCAAGCGGAAGGTCACGTCATTCAAAGTGACCTTTTCGGTTTTGCCTTCGGCATTTTGGCGTTTCACCACCATATCAAACACGCCGTCTTCATCCGTCTGCAAAGCCGACACCATATCGAAATCTGCCGTGACCACACGTCGCCCGTTGATGCTCACGATGGTGTCACCGGGGCGCAAACCCGTTTGATACGCCGAGGTATCCTCGCTCAACGAGTGGATGGTGGTGGTGGAAAACAGCACCTCACCGTTTTGGCCCGGAGTTTGCAAAAAGGCGTAGTTGATGACGAGCAACACGTAGCCGAGCACCAGGTTCATCACCGCACCGGCCACCACGATGAGGATGCGTTGCCACACCTTTTTTTGATAAAACGCACGACCGTCCGACGAGGGTGTCTCGCCGTGGTCGGTTTCCTTAGGTTTGTGTCCGCTGCCACCCAAGGCTTCGGGCATTTCGGTTTCGGGATCCTCCCCTTCCATTGCGCAGAAACCGCCGATGGGCAACAAACGCAAGGTGTATTTGGTTTCCCCGCGCCCGAACTGTACCAGTTTGGGACCCATGCCGATGGCAAACTCGTTCACCTTCACGCGACAGAGTTTCGCCACAATAAAGTGACCAAACTCGTGCAACATAATGATGATGCCGAAGATCAACAACGCCGCGAGGATCTTCCCCACGGTCACCAATATCGCCATGCCGTCATCCTTTCGCTAATTGCCGTGCCTCGCGGTCGGCCGCCAAAATATTCTCCAAACTGCATTCCATAGGCCACGAACGTGTGAGCATCGCCGCCGCACGGTCGGTAATATCCAAAAATCCGATCTCACCTTTCAAGAACAGCGCCACCGCCTGCTCGTTTGCGGCATTCACCGCCGCCGGGGCGGTGCCGCCCACCTGCAACGCACGGCGGCACAGTTCCATGCCGGGGAAGGTCACGTTGTCGGGCGCATAAAAGGTCAGCGTGCCGATTTGGCTGAGCGACAGCGTTTCGGCAGGCGACGCCACACGGCGCGGATAGGTCAACGCGTACTGAATGGGAATGCGCATATCCGGCAACCCCAACTGAGCAATCACCGCGTTATCCTCATATTCGATCAGGGAGTGCACAATGCTTTCACGGTGCACCACAATGTCGATCGCTTCGGGGGTAACATCAAACAACCACCGCGCTTCGATCAGTTCCAATCCTTTGTTCATCATAGTGGCGGAATCAATGGTGATCTTCGCCCCCATATCCCAGTTGGGGTGACGAAGCGCATCCGCCGCCGTCACCGCCTGCAATTGTTCACGCGTTTTGCCGAAAAACGGACCGCCCGATGCCGTGAGGATCACCCGTTTGAGTGCCCGTTTGGCAGGAGCACCTTGCAAGCATTGGAAAATGGCGGAATGCTCGCTGTCCACAGGCAGGAGTTTTGCCCCGTGTGCGGCGGCGGTTTCGGTGACCAATGCACCGCCTGCCACCAACGTTTCCTTGTTTGCCAATGCCACGTCGTGCCCGGCGGTGAGTGCCGCCAAAGTGGGGCGCAAGCCTGCCACACCCACAACGGAGTTGAGCACCACGTCCGCTTCGGGCAGGGCGGCCAAGGTGCAAAGCGCTTCGGCACCCGAAAGCACCGTAACCGGCAAATCCGCCACCCGTACCTTGAGGTCGGCGGCGGCGTGGCTATCACTCATCGCCGCGTACTGTGGGCGAAAACGGCGGATCTGCTGTTCCAGCAGATCCACCTGACGATGTGCCGAAAGTGCCAACACCTCAATACCGATGTTTTCCGCCACGTCCAGCGCTTGTGTGCCTATCGAACCGGTACTGCCGAGCAATACCATGCGTTTTTGCTCACTCATTCTTCTTCTCCTTACACAATCGGCCACCATTGCACCCACACGAGCAACAGCACCGCCACGGGCAACACCGAATCAAAACGGTCCATTGCGCCGCCGTGACCGGGCATAATGTTGCCGTAATCCTTCACACCGAAGCGGCGTTTCACCACCGAGGCAAACAGATCGCCGAACACCGACAGCGGTGCGCCGATCAGCGCCGCCACCGCCAGCGACAGCCAGTTCACCGTCACCGCGTGACCGCACCAGAGGGTGTATAAAAAGCCCGTGAGCAAGGACGCGCCAACCGAGACGACAATGCCGCCGACAAAGCCTTCCACCGTCTTTTTGGGGCTAATGACGGGACACAACTTGTGCTTGCCGCAACACATCCCCGTGAAATACGCACCCGTATCGCTGAGCCACGGAATGACCAGCACCAAGAAAAGATAAAACAAGCCGTCGGCACCGTGCATCCGCAATGCCGCCACCGCGGTGAAACCGCCGGCCGCCACCAGCGGCAACAGCACTTTCAGCGCCGTCCTTTCGGGGGTGAGGGTGGTGTGGCGCATCACGCTTTCCACCATCACGTACAGCACGTACAGGGCAAACAGCATCCACAAAAGCTGTCCGCTCACAAGCAAGAGCAACGGGCACGCCATCGCCACCGCCGCCGCAGGAATGCGGTCGCGCGCCGAAAATTCCGCCGCGCGCAACAGTTCAAAGGTGGCAAGCGAGCCGATCAGCGCCGCCGTGACGACAATGCCGATCGCACCGCCGAACAGAATGATCGCGAGTGCCAGCGCCGCCGCGATCACACCGCTTACGATTCTCGTTATCATAGAGTATGCCCTCTTTCGTGAAGACTTTTACACACCGCCGAACCGACGGTTACGCCGTGCATATTCCGCCAGCGCCGCATCCATATCCGCCGCAGTGAAATCCGGCCACAGAATATCGTCCATAAACACGTATTCCGCATACGCCGCCTGCCAGATGAGATAGTTCGACAAACGGTGCTCACCGCTCGGGCGCACGATCAAATCGGGATCGGGTTGCCCTGCCGTGTACAGGTGGGCAGATACCGTGTCCTCGGTGATCTCGTCGGGAGAGAGTGTTCCCTCCTTCACCTGTTGCGCCATGGCGCGCACGGCGGCAGTCAGTTCATAACGTCCGCCGTAATTCAACGCAATGTTCAAACACATACCCGTCTTGTGGGCGGTGCTTTGTTCCACTTCGTCCATCAGCGTGCGAATGTCCTCCGACAAAGGGGCACGATCCCCCAAAAAGCGCACACGGATGTTTTCGCCTGTGAAATCCTGCAACGATTCTTTCAAATAGTCGCGCAGAAGGTTCATGATCGCAGCCACTTCTTCGGGGGGGCGTTTCCAGTTTTCGGTGGAAAAGGCATACACCGTCACGTAGCCGATGCCGCGTGCCTCACAATGGCGCACAATGTTGCGAAACACCTTTGCCCCCGTCACGTGACCTGCCGTGCGCGGCAAACCGCGTTTTTTCGCCCAACGGCCGTTGCCGTCCATAATGATCGCCACGTGGGTGGGCAACACGGCAGGCGATTGCGCCTTTTCTTCTTTTTTCTTGAACAACGCCATCTTCACGACCTCCTTAGGGTGAGCAATTAAACCCGAACCCGCCGTAAAGCGGGATATTTCGGCGTTTTTTGCTTCGTTCGCTCTCGTAAGGCGGAAAGCATTACTTCGCCCGACCGAAACAAAAATCCCTCAAAATCTCCTCGCTTTGAGGTCACAGATTTTGGGAAGAGCGGATTTTTGTTCAGCCGCGGCAAAAACGC
>JAZONO010000048.1:0-2870 GCA_045654545.1 Acutalibacteraceae bacterium | reverse complement strand
GGTGCTGGCGATCGACCGTGCCGGCATCGTTCCCGACGACGGCGAAACGCATCAAGGAATTTACGACGTGGCGATGCTCAACAGCATGGCGAATATGACGGTGTATTCACCTGCTACGTTTGAAGAACTGGAAATTCATCTCAAAAAAGCCATCTACGCCACCGAGGGACCGGTGGCTGTGCGGTATCCTAAGGGAATTCCGCTCCCGATGCCGCAGGAATACACCCCGTCGGAACGCCCATACACCTTGTTCCGCGCGGAAGGTGCCAAAACCTTGCTCATCACCTACGGGCGCATTACGGCGAACGTGTTGGAGGCGGCGCGCCTGTTGGCATTGAACAAGCAGGCGGTTTCGGTGCTCAAACTGAATCGTATCAAGCCGATCGATATGAAATGCGTGGATTTGGCATTGCCGTACTACCGTGTACTGTTCTTCGAAGAAGGGGTTGCGTGCGGCGGTGTGGGTGAATGGTTTGGCAGTCGATTGGCCGAGCGCGGATTTGCCCGTCGTTATGAATTGCACGCCATCAACGAAAATCCCGGTGTGTGTTCGGTTTCTTCCGGTTTGCGCAAAGTCGGACTGGACGTGGAGGGAATCCTTCGCGCGGTAGAGGACGGTGCATCATGAGTATGCGGCTGGATGCGTGGCTGGTGCAAAACGGGCTGTTTGGCGGTCGCGATACTGCGAAACGCCACGTACAAGCCGGTGAAGTAACGGTGAACGGTCGCGTGGTGACAAAGCCTGCCACGCCGATAACCGATAACGATACCGTGTGTTGTTTGGCGCAGGAACGCTATGTGGGGCGCGGCGGCTATAAATTGGAAAAAGCCATTGAAACGGCCAAATTGGATTTGAACGGTGTGGTGGCAATGGATGTCGGTGCCTCCACGGGCGGTTTCACCGACTGTATGCGCCAGCACGGTGCACGTCTTGTGTATGCGGTGGACGTCGGGTCGAATCAGTTGCACCAAAAGTTGCGCGAAGATGCGGCGGTGGTCTGCCTTGAACACACCGACATCCGTGATGCGGCGGTGCATAACCACATCGCTGAAACACCATCCTTTTGCTCCATAGACGTTTCGTTTATTTCGCTCTCACAAGTGCTTCCCTCGGCATTGAACCTGCTCTCGCCCGATGCACGTTTGGTCTGCTTGATCAAACCGCAGTTTGAGGCAGGGCGTTCGGCCATCGGAAAAAACGGTGTGGTAAAAGATCGCGCGGTGCACCGTGCGGTGCTTTGCAACCTGCTTTCGTGTTTTTCGGAATACGGGTGCGGTTGCCGAATGTTGACCTATTCGCCCATTCGCGGCGGCGAAGGGAATATCGAGTATCTCGCAGTGCTTTGCCGCGGTGAAAATAATGCGTTATTTGATGTGAAAGCGTTGGTTGACGAAGCCTTTACACATTTGTAAGGAGGTATTTGTATGCGTGTGGCAATATTGCCAAACCGTAAGGTGCAGGGTGTAGATGCCGTGTTGTCTGCGGTATGCGAAAAATTGAATACGCTTGGCATTGCGGTCGTGTTGCCGCAAGATACGCACTTTCCTCCGAAGGAATGTGACGAGTTGTTTCGTGATGTCGATCTGGTGATCGCACTTGGCGGCGACGGCACGTTGATCCACACGGCAAAACACGCCGCACGTTTCGGCATTGCGGTGCTCGGCATCAACTGCGGACATCTCGGATTTATGGCCGGGATGGAAGCGGAGGATCTGTCGGCACTGGAGTTGCTGTGCGGCGATACGTTTGATGTCAGTCACCGTATGATGTTGGAAGTGACGGTACATAAAGCGGATGGCGACCGTGTGTTGTACGCTTTGAACGAAGCGGTGATTTCACGCGGCAATCCGTCGAGGATGATCCGCCTTACCGTGTCGAGCGATGATCGTCCCGTGGTGTCCTACCGTGCAGACGGTGTCATTGTGGCGACCCCCACGGGTTCCACGGCCTATTCGCTTTCGGCGGGCGGTCCGATCGTGGATCCCTCTGTAAGTTGCTTGCTGGTTACGCCAATCTGTCCGCATTCGTTACACACTCGCCCCTACATTTTCAGCGAGAATACACAACTCACCGTAAAACCCGAAAGTGAAGGGCGCGAAGTGTTCTTGACCGTGGACGGTGAAGAAGCGGTCGCGTTATCGCAGGGCGATACGGTGACGGTACGGCGGTCTTCGCTGACCGCACGCGTGTTGCAGTTGCGCCCGGCGGCGTTCTATGAGGTGTTGGAACAAAAATTGACCGATCGTTGATCGAAGATCATATAAAGGACGGAAATAAAATGAAGACCAAACGACATACCAAGATTTTGGAGATCGTGCGCGACCGCGCGGTGGAAACGCAGGAAGATTTGATGGAACTGTTGCGGCAGGAAGGGTTTCAGGTTACGCAAGCAACCGTTTCGCGCGATATCAAGGAACTGCGCCTTGTGAAAACGCTGGCGGCCGACGGCACCTACCGTTACGCCCCTGCCAAAGCGGAAAGCGTGACCATTTCGGGACAGTTCTATTCGCTGTTTTCGGATACGGTACAGAGTGTTGATTACGCCGGGAACATCGTGGTGGTGCGTTGCCTTTCGGGCATGGCGCAGGCGGTGTGCGCTTCGATGGATTCTATGCATTGGAAAGACGTTGTCGGCACATTGGCCGGGGACGACACCCTCATCTGCATTGTGAAAGATGAAAGCCGCGCCGTCGGACTGGTGACGGAACTGAAAAAACTGATTAAGAAGTAAGCAGAGGAGACGCATCCGAACACGCCTAAAACGGCATAATTTCGATGCTTTTCGGCTTGTTGTCGGTGGCAGGCGACAGCCTTGCCACCTTCGCCGCACCGAAAATCACACGAAATTCCACTCGTTTTAGGTCGAAGA
>JAZONO010000047.1:0-6551 GCA_045654545.1 Acutalibacteraceae bacterium | reverse complement strand
CAGCAACAGCTTTTCCGTCAGCATCGCAAACAAATATGGATTATACCTGACCTGAAGACGCTTGCTATTCTCGTTTCTTAGCGCAGGATCATCGCTGCATAGCCAGTTGTCGGGGTATTTATCCTCCCAGCCCATGGAAATCGACAGACGGAAAAGCTCCTCCACAATGCCAAAGCACACCTGCCGTCCCATGCCGTCGCACAGCGGCAGATAAATGCTGATCAGCCCCGCTGTGCCAAGGCCGCCAAGCAAATACTCACGCTCCAGCAAAACGGTTTTACGGCCCATCCTGGCCGCCGCCAGCGCCGCCGATATGCCCGCAAACCCGCCGCCGCACACCAGCACGTCGCACGTTTTATATATTTTTGTTTCCAGCGTTTCCCGGATGATCATATCCACCTCAAGCAAAAAAGGCCGCATGAAGCGGCCCTTGATTATTTATGGAACAGTTTGTAGGTCTGATACTTGGGATCGTGCGTCACATTGATACCAAGGCGGCGGAACACATTCACGTCCACGGGCGAAAGAATCACCGTGGTGTGCGCTTCCAGGCCCTTGAGTTTGCTCAGCTGCTCAATGGCCAGCGCGGCGTGCGGATTGGTCGCCGCAGATACGCCCAGCGCCACCAGCACTTCGTCGGTGTGCAAACGCGGATTGTGATTGCCGAGATGATTTACTTTCAAATCCTGCACCGGCTCAATGACGGCAGGGGAGATGAGCAATGCGTCATCGGCAATGTTGCCGAGCGCCTTGAGCGCATTCAACAGCATGGCGGAGGAGGCGCCCAACAGCCCCGAAGTCTTGCCCGTGATGATGCGCCCGTCCGCGAGTTCAATGGCGGCGGCAGGGGCGCCCGTTTCCTCGGCGCGTGCCAAGGCGGCGGCGACGGCAGGGCGTGTGTCGCCCGTGACGTTCGCCATCTTCATCAGCAGTTCGATTTTGGCGATCTCTTCCTCGTTCTGGTTGCCCTTGCGCTGGTTGCACAGCGCGGAATAATAGCGGCGCATAATTTCCGCACGCGCGGCGGCACACACCGCATCGTCATCGAAAATGCAGTTACCTGCCACGTTGACACCCATATCGGTGGGGGATTGATAGGGGCAATGCCCGTGAATCTTTTCAAAGGTGGCCGCGAGCACGGGGAAAATCTCCACGTCGCGGTTATAGTTGACCGCCAGCGTGCCGTACGCTTCCAGATGGAAGGGGTCGATCATGTTCACGTCGTTCAGATCGGCGGTGGCGGCTTCGTATGCCATGTTGACGGGGTGTTTGAGCGGCAAGTTCCAAATGGGGAAGGTTTCAAACTTCGCATAGCCTGCCGAAATACCGCGTTGATGGTCGTGATACAACTGGCTCAAACACGTGGCCATTTTGCCGCTGCCGGGACCGGGCGCGGTCACGATCACCAGCGAACGCGAGGTTTCAATGTAATCGTTGCGGCCAAACCCTTCGTCGCTCACAATGGCGGCGACGTCGGAGGGATAACCGGGGATGGAATAGTGGCGATACACTTTGAGCCCCAAACCTTCCAAACGGGTCTTGAACGCTTCGGCGGCAGGCTGTTCGCTGTAACGCGCCAACACCACACTGCCGACATACAAACCGAATCCGCGGAAGGCATCGATCAAGCGCAACACGTCTTGATCGTAGGTAATGCCGAGATCGCCGCGCACTTTATTCTTTTCGATATCCTGCACGTTGATGACAATGACGATTTCTGCTTGATCTTTCAGTTGAGCGAGCATTTTGATTTTACTGTCGGGCTTGAAACCCGGCAGCACACGGGAGGCATGAAAATCGTCGAACAGTTTGCCGCCGAACTCCAAATAGAGCTTACCGCCGAACTGGGCAATACGCTCCTTAATCTGTTCCGATTGCAACTGCAAGTATTTGTCGTTGTCAAATCCGATCTTATGCATCTGTCATCCCGCCTCACCAAAAAAACTCAACTATATAATTATAGAACATTCTAAAATCTTAGTCAAGAGATTTTCATTTTTTTATGGACATGCCGCCTGAAATATGGTTAAATAATAGAAAGAGGTGAGCATATGATCCCCATTTTGTTGGAAGATAAAGCGATTATCGTGTGCGAAAAACCCATCGGCGTGCTGTCCGAACGGGGAATGAACCCACGGGAAAAATGTATGCCCACGTTACTGGAAGCGCAAACGCGCACCTTTCGGGTAGACGTGGTGCATCGCTTGGACAAAGCGGTGGGCGGTTTGATGGTGTTTTCCAAAAACGCCAAGGCATCGGCAGGGCTGTCCCGTACCATTGCGAATCACGAGATGACCAAGGAGTATTTGGCGGTGGTGGCAGGCTGCCCCGACTCATTGCACGGTGAATGGCGTGACATTCTGTTCCGTGATAAGCAAAAGAACAAATCCTTTGTGGTGAACCGCATGCGCCAAGGGGCAAAAGAGGCGGTGCTGGATTATGAAGTGGTCGAAACTGTCCATCGCCCCGAGGGGACGGTTTCGTTGCTCAAAATTCGTCTGCACACGGGGCGCACCCATCAAATCCGCGTGCAGTGCGCCTCGCGGCAAATGCCGTTGTTGGGGGACGAAAAATACGGCAGTCGTATCCCCACAAAAAACATTGCCTTGTGGTCGCACCACTTGGCGTTTTCCCATCCCGTGACCCACAAAGCGGTGGACGTGACCCTGCCACCCCCTGCCTGTGCGCCGTGGAATTGGTTTTCGCTGTAAGCGGTGGCCACTCCTTGCCTTCCCTTGTCAGGGAAGGTGGGTTTCGCGCGGCACAAGCCGTGCGAAAGGCGGAAGGGTAGTTTACGCGAAGAACTACCCCTCAGTCGGCTACGCCGACAGCTCCCCTGATAAGGGGAGCCGAGAAAGGTGAGAGCTATGAAACCATATAACCGGCGCAACGTTTCGATTGCAAAAACGTTGCGAAAAAACATGACACCATGGGAAAGAAAACTGTGGTATATGTTTTTGCGAACGCACCCCGTTCGCTTTCGAAGAGAACAATGTATTGGCGAGTATATTGTGGATTTCTACTGTCCCCAAGCGAAATTGATAATTGAGCTGGACGGTGGAGGTCATTATACGGCTGAACAGATGGAAAAAGATGCGATTCGTACACGCTATTTTAATTCGCTTAATTTGATCGTTGTTCGCATTTGTAATTTGGATATTGATCGTGATTTCCGCGGCGTGTGTGAATACATAGATCGAACGATTCAATTCGCACGGTAACAAACAAGCCACCGTTTGGATTCAAACGGTGGCTTGTGCTTTTTTGTGTTACAGCGTGGCCGCCATCACGGCCTTGATGGTGTGCATACGGTTTTCCGCTTCGTCAAACACGATAGAGGCTTCGCTTTCAAACACCTCGTCGGTCACTTCCATACAGGTGAGGCCGAATTTTTCGTGAATGTTCTTCCCGATGGTCGTGTTCAAATCGTGGAATGCGGGCAGGCAATGCATAAAGCGGCATTGCGGACCGGCTTTGTCCATGAGCGCTTTGTTCACCTGATAGGGGGAGAGTTGCTCAATGCGTTCCTCCCACACGCTGTCGGGTTCGCCCATCGACACCCACACGTCGGTGTAGATCACGTGTGCGCCCTTCACCGCGTCGGTGCTTTCGCTGAATTCCAGCGTGGCGCCCGTTTCGGCGGCAATGGCAAGGCATTGGTCGATCAACGTCTGATCGGGGAAGTAGGCACGCGGCGCACACGCCACGAAGTGCATGCCCATCTTGGCACAACCCACCATCAGCGAGTTGCCCATGTTGTAACGGGCATCCCCCATATACACGAGTTTTTTGCCCTTCAAATCCCCGAAATATTCCTGAATGGTGAGGAAATCCGCCAAGATCTGGGTGGGGTGGAACTCGTTGGTCAAGCCGTTCCACACGGGAACCCCTGCATAACGGGCGAGTTCTTCCACGATCTCCTGCCCGAATCCGCGGTATTCAATACCGTCGAACATACGTCCGAGCACACGAGCGGTATCCGCAATGCTTTCCTTTTTGCCGATCTGCGATCCCGACGGATCGAGATAGGTGGGGTGCATGCCCAGATCCGCCGCCGCGACTTCAAACGCACAACGGGTACGGGTACTGGTCTTTTCAAACACCAGCGCAATGGATTTGCCCTCACACAGGCGGTGGGGAATGCCGGCTTTCTTTTCGGCTTTCAGTTTGGCCGCAAGCGCGATCAATTCGCCGATCTCTTCGGGGGTGAAGTCCAGAAGTTTCAAAAAACTTTTTCCTTTCATCGACAGCATAATGCCACTCCTTACTGTTTTTCACGCACGTAGCGGATCTGTGCTTCCACCGAAGCGAGCGAGGTGCCGCCTTCGCTGATGCGCTTTGCCACGCAGGTGGCAAGATCAATTTCGTTGTAGAGATCGTCTTCGAACAGGTCGCTGAACTCGCGATACACATCAAGCGGCAACGATTCGAGCACCGTGTTTTCGGCAATGCACCGCGCCACCAGTTGCCCTGCGATCTTATACGCACTGCGGAAGGGAAGCCCCTTCTTCACAAGATAATCCGCAAGGTCGGTCGCGTTGATGAATCCGGTCTGTGCCGCGCGCTTCATGTTATCGGTGCGCGCTTGCATGGTTGCCACCATGCCGCTGAACACATCCAGACACATTTTCACCGTATCGCACGCATCAAAGACACTTTCCTTGTCCTCTTGCATATCTTTATTGTAGGCAAGCGGCAATCCCTTCAAGGTGGTGAGCAACGCCATCAGATCGCCGTACACACGTCCCGTCTTGCCGCGCACCAATTCCGCCATATCGGGATTTTTCTTCTGCGGCATGATGGAAGAGCCGGTGGTGTAGGCATCCGACAGTTCCACAAACTTGAATTCCCAACTCGACCACAGAATGATCTCTTCCGAAAAACGGGAGAGGTGCATCATCAAAAGGGAGAGGGTGCTCATCAATTCCACGCAGAAATCGCGATCGGACACACCGTCCAGACTGTTCAGACAAACGGCATCAAATCCAAGTTTCTCCGCTTCAAAACGGCGGTCGGTGTCATAGGTCGTGCCGGCCAGCGCACAACTGCCGATGGGGGATATGTTCATTCGACGGCGGCAATCGGCAAGGCGATTCAAATCGCGCAGGAACATCATGGCATACGCCATCAGATGATGCCCGAACAAAATCGGTTGTGCACGTTGCAGGTGGGTATATCCCGGCAAAATCGCCTCTTTGTATTCTTCGGCTTTGTCGGTCACCACGTCGATGAGTTTTTGCACACGGGCCATGATGCCGTCGCACTCTTCGCGCAGATACATACGCAGATCCAACGCCACTTGGTCGTTGCGGCTGCGTGCGGTGTGCAATTTCTTGCCCACGTCGCCGAGCCGTGCGGTCAACACCTGCTCCACGAACATGTGGATGTCTTCACATTCCTCGTCGATCGCCAGCGCGCCGCTTTCCAGATCTGCCAAAATACCTTCCAATCCAACAATCAAGGTATCGGCTTCCGCTTCGGCAATGATGCCGCGGGCGGCGAGCATGGCGGCGTGCGCCATACTACCCGTGATATCCTGCTTATACATCCGACAGTCGAAACGGATGGAAGAGTTGAAATCGTCTGCAATTTTTTCGGTTGCGCCGTCGGTGCGGCCCGCCCACATCTTTGCCATTTGTTACACGCCCTTAATTTTAAGCAGAGGAGGCATATCCGAACCCGATGTTAACGGGCCGATTTTCCCCTCGGCTGTGTTAAAATGCTCGTAAATCCGCAAGGATCTACTGCGCTTTTGCCTTGCCGATGAAAAAATCGGCCCCGTTTACATTCTTCGACCTAAAACGAGTGGAATTTTGTGTGATTTTCGGTGCGGCGAAGGTGGCAAGGCTGTCGCCTGCCACCGACAACAAGCCGAAAAGCATCGAAATTATGCCGTTTTAGGCGTGTTCGGATGCGTCTCCTCTGCTTACTTGCCGTCGACCATCGCCTGCACTTTGATCGGCAGACCGAACAGGTTGATAAAGCCTGCGGAATCGCGCTGGTCATAATCGCTTTCACCGAAGGTGGCGATCTCCTCGCTGTACAGCGAATAGGGACTCCACACACCGGCATTGATCATGTTGCCCTTATACAACTTCAAACGCACCTTGCCGGTAACCTTCTCCTGCGTTTTGTCCACGAAAGCAGACAGCGCTTCGCGCAGGGGGGTGAACCACTGGCCGTTATACACCAGTTCCGCAAAGGTGATGGACAGCTTCTGCTTTTCGTGCATGGTCATCTTGTCAAGGCAGATGCTTTCCAGCACCGAGTGCGCCTTGTAGAGGATCGCACCGCCGGGCGTTTCATACACGCCGCGGCACTTCATGCCGACCAAACGGTTTTCCACGATGTCCAACAGACCGATGCCGTTGGCGCCGCCCAGTTCGTTGAGTTTCAAGATGATCTCTTTCGCGGTCATCTTCTGCTCGTTCAGCGCCACCGGCACACCCTGCTCGAAATCGAGGGTGATGTAGGTCGGTGCATCGGGTGCTTGGATGGGGGAAACACCCATTTCCAAGAAGCCGGGCTTCTCGTACTGCGGCTCGTTGCCG
>JAZONO010000046.1:0-6309 GCA_045654545.1 Acutalibacteraceae bacterium | reverse complement strand
TTGGGGAGATTTCCCCCAACCGCTTTGCACAAAAACAAACTTATTTCAGGTTGTTTTCGTACTGCTCGATCATCTTCTTGACCATCTGACCGCCGATGGAGCCCGCCTGCTTCGCAGTCAGGTCACCGTTGTAACCCTGCTTCAGGTTCACGCCCACTTCGTTTGCGGCTTCCATCTTGAAACGGTTGAGGCCTTCGCGCGCCTCAGGGACAACAGACTTGTTCTTCGCCATGATTGTTTTCTCCTTTATCTTTATGCGGCTTTTGGGCCGCTGAATTAAGCAACCGTGTTTGCAAGGGTAGTGTGTGCGTAAACATCGTGTACATTCGGACAAATTTCTGCCAATGTCGCCGCTTTTTTCCTTGCCGCTGCCACCGCTTTTTGCACATACTATCTTTGAAAAATGAGGTGGAATGTATGACGGATAAAAAAATCGACCGACGTGCGATCGGTCGATTGCTTGTGATCGGTGCCGCGGCAGGGGCGGCCAACGGTTTGTTTGGGGCAGGCGGCGGTTTGATCGCCGTGCCGCTGTTGATCGGCTGGATGAAACTGCCCGAGAAAAACGCCTATGCCACGTCGCTCGCGGTGATGGTGCCCATCTCGATGGTGTCCCTCACGGTGTATGCCCTGCGCGGCGGTCTTGTGACCGACAACACGCTGTGGTATCTGCTCGGCGGCTTTACGGGCGGTGTAGCGGCCGGCTTTCTGTTCCGCTACATCCCCGTGCAGTGGTTGCGCTGGGCGATGGCAGGCTTTCTTTTGTATGGCGGTGTAAAGGCGGTGTTGCTCCTGTGATCATCGAATGGATCGTGGGCACACTTGCAGGCTTTGTCAGCGGTTGCGGTGTAGGTGGGGGTACGTTGTTGTTACTCTATCTCACCGCGGTGGCAGGGATGGGCCAACGTATGGCCGCAGGAATCAATTTGTTATACTTCATTTGCTGTTCGCCGGCGGCACTGTTTTTGCATTTTCGCCGCCGTGCGGTGCGGTGGCAACACGTGTGGCCTGCCGCGCTTGGCGGTGCGGTCACGGCGGCGCTTGCCGCGTGGCTCACGGTGTATATGCCCACCGACTGGTTGCGCCGTGGATTCGGCGTGATGCTGATCTACATCGGCATCAAATGCTTGCGACCACGGAAACAATCCCAAAAATGATTGGCTGATGCACCACGTAAATCACCAAGGCGTGTCGCCCGATGAAAGCGAGCGGCGGCAGGTGTGAACGTTTCAAGACTTGCGGCAGACGGTGGACGTAACGTCCCAAAAAACTACCCCCAAAGAAGCAGAAGATCCAGGGGAGCAAGGGGAAATAGTCGCCCTGCACGCCGCCGATGCGCCCGAGCCCCAGCGGATACAGCCATTTGATCTCGGTCACGTGACGGGGGACGGCGACCTCCCACACGTCGCGGATGCCGAAAAAGCCGTCGGCATACTGCACCGGCAGGTTCCAGCAAAGCCACAACAGCACCGCGCACACCAACGCGCCCAACCAACCGGGAATCTTGGCAATGAGGCGATGGGACAGCGCATATAAGAGGATGCACACGGCGAGCATGTGCAACACGCCGAACCAGATGGGGTCTTCGGGGAAGCCCACCGCCATCACGACCGATACACCGGCGGCGACCAGCGCCAACAGCGCACCGCGTTTCAGGTTGCTGTGTGACAGGGTGCAACACAGTCCGCACAAAAAGATGAAGATGCCGGCAAACAACGGCTCGACAGGCATAAAGTAATCAAAGAAGAAGCGGCACGCCTGCACGAGCGTTTCGTGCTTGTCGGAATCCAAATAGTAGCCAAAGGTGTAAAACGCGTGGTATACCACCATCAGCACCACGCACAGACCGCGCACTTCGTCCAACAGGGCGATGCGCGGTTTTTTTACTCGTTCCATACGTCACTCCTCGATTTGATACGGTTCGGTGAGATTCAACAGACGTGCACCGAGGGTGACGGTCATGCGCAAACCTTCGGCGACCCATTCTTCGGAGTCCACCGCGCCGTCGCGGCGACATTCCTCTGCCAGAGCACCCTTGGAAAAGGGAAGAAGCAAGGTCACGCGGCGGCGATCGGGCGGCAGGGCATCGGTGATCGCCTGTAACAATTGCTCAAAACCGATGTGTTCCTTGGCGCTGATGCACACGGTGGTGCCGTCCGCTTCGGGCAACACGGTCACGCGGTCGCACTTGTTCATCACGGTGATCTGCGGTGTGTCGCCGCACCCGAGTTCCGAAAGCAGGGAACGGGTGACCGCCAGATGTTCCGCCGCCTCATCCGAGGAGGCATCGCACACGTTCAGAATCACGTCCGCCCCGATCGCCTCTTCCAGCGTGGAGCGGAAGGCGCGCACCAAATGGTGGGGCAGACGGCGCACAAACCCAACCGTATCCGACAGCATCACGGTGCGCCCGTCCGGCAGGCGCAACGCGCGCACCGTCGGGTCGAGGGTGGCAAACAGCTTGTCCTCTGCCAGCACGTCCGCATCGGTCAAGGCGTTCAAGAGGGTGGATTTGCCTGCGTTGGTGTATCCCACAATGGCAACGGCGCAAAACCCATCCTTGCGGCGGCGCACACGGTGCTCTTCACGGCGGCGTTCCACCTCTGCCAATTCTTCTTTCAGCGCGGCAATGCGGCGGCGAATGTGACGGCGATCGCTTTCCAGTTTGGTTTCGCCCGGTCCGCGCGTGCCGATACCGCCGCCCAAACGCGACAGATCGCCGCCCTGCCCCAGCAGACGGGGCAGACGGTATTGCAACTGGGCGAGTTCCACCTGCAGGCGCCCTTCCGACGAACGGGCGCGCGCGGCAAAAATGTCCAAAATCAACATGGTGCGGTCGATCACGCGGCAGGGGAGCGCATCCTCCAAATGACGTTGTTGCACCGAGGTGAGTTCGTCATCCACCACCACAAGGTCGATTGCCGATTGGGTGCAGATCTCTGCCATCTCCAAAAGACGACCGCTGCCGAGATAGGTGGCGCGGTCGGGAAATTCGCGCTTTTGGGTGAGCACCGCCACCGTGTCACCGCCGGCGGTGCGTGTCAATTCACGCAGTTCCGCCAGGGCGGTTTCCATATCGTATGCGCCGGTATCCACCGCGCACAAAAGCACCCGTTCGGGTGTGAGAATCTGTTCTTCCATTGCCTGCACCTCGTTTCTTATACACAGTATATAATATCCCCCTAAAAAATGTCTACACTTTTTTTAAAAAATTTCCTGTTTGTTGCCTTTACAATCTTGTCGATTTATGGTACACTATGGGTACAACAAAAGAAATGAGGCGGTCGTTTTGTCGGAGATCATCACAAGTGAAAACATTTTCCACTCGGAAAGTCGAGTAGCTCCTTTGCGTCTGCTCCCCATGCGCGGCACCGAAGAGTTGACCGAAAAGATCAACCACTATCTGGTGAATTGGGCAGCAGGCAGTTTTTATGCGGAGGATACCTTCATTGTGGAGTCGGATTGCCCGCGTTTTTCGTCGGGTGACGGCAAGGGTATCATCAAAAGCAGCATCCGCGGCGATGATTTGTACATTATCATCGACGTGGGCAACTACGATTGCGATTACAAACTGTTTGGGCGCAAGAATGCGATGTCTCCGGACGATCATTTCCAGGATCTGAAGCGTATCATCCAGGCGGCCGGCGGCAAGGCGCACCGCATCAACGTGGTGATGCCGCTTTTGTACGGCGGTCGTCAGCATCGCCGCAGCTATCGCGAATCGCTCGACTGCGCGTGGGCGTTGCAGGAATTGCAGGCGATGGGCGTGAAAAATATCCTCACCTTTGATGCGCACGATCCGCGCGTGCAAAACGCGGTGCCGCTGATGGGTTTCGATAACGTTATGCCCACCTATCAAGTGCTCAAATGCTTGTTCAGAGCATTCCCCGACCTGATCGCCGATCGCGATCACCTCACCATCATCAGCCCCGATGAAGGTGCGATGAATCGCAATATGTACTATTCGTCCGTGTTGGGTGTGGATCTCGGCATGTTCTACAAGCGCCGTGACTATTCGCGCATTGTGAACGGTCGCAACCCCATTGTGGCGCACGAATACCTCGGCAACTCGGTGGAAGGCAAGGACGTGTTCATCGCGGACGACATCATCTCCTCGGGTGAGTCGATGCTGGACATCGCGTATGAACTGAAAAAGCGCAACGCGAAGCGCATCTTCACCTATGCGACCTATGCGATCTTCACCAACGGTCTCGACACCTTCGACAAGGCGTATGCCGACGGTATCATCGACGGCGTGTTCGGCACGAACCTGACCTATCGCACCCCCGAACTGCTGTCCCGTCCGTGGTTCCACGACGTGGACGTGTCGAAATACATCGCCTACATCATCGCGGCGCTTAACCACGATATGTCCGCGAGCGTGATCATCGATCCGCACCAAAAGATTCATCAACTGCTTACCAATCGCAAATAAAAAACGCGTTCACACCCCGTTCGCTTGAACGGGGTGTTTTTGCGTGAAAAACAAATATAACGGGGTTACTGCCACTTTCCAAGTGGCAAAATTCCCACAAAACAAACAGAGAGGATATATCTTTGGTGATACATCCTCTCTGATTTTATCCTTAAGCAGAGGAGGCATATCCGAACCCGATGTTAACGGGCCGATTTTCCCCTCGGCTGTGTTAAAATGCTCGTAAATCCGCAAGGATCTACTGCGCTTTTGCCTTGCCGATGAAAAAAAATCGGCTCCGTTTACATTCTTCGACCTAAAACGAGTGGAATTTCGTGTGATTTTCGGCTTGTTGTTGGTGGCAAGGCTGTCGCCTGCCCCCGACAACAAGCCGAAAAGCGTCGAAATTATGCCGTTTTAGGCGTGTTCGGATGCGTCTCCTCTGCTTATGGTAACCCACCTTACAGTAGGTGGTTCTTTATTCTTAATAGCGATTATCAAAAATACGGGTGGATTTTTTCTCGCTGCGCGGCAGTTCGCCGATCGCGACCCCCTTGGGCACGATGGTGAGTCCCACGCGCGTTTTGAACACCGCGCCCACCGCGGCTTCCACCACCGCGCGTTCGGCATTCTCTTCCATTTCGAAGAAAAGGGTCATGATGTCGCGCCCGTTCAAGTGGTCGATCATCACCTGATATTCACTGCTGACCCCTGCCACTTCTTTGAGCACGTCTTCCACCTGACCGGGGTAGATGTTGACACCCTTCACCTTGATCATATCGTCACTGCGCCCAATGATGCGATCGATCCGGGGAAAGGCAGAGCCGCACGAGCAGGGTTCGGGCACAATGCGCGAAAGGTCGTGCGTGCGGTAACGGATGAGCGGCGCACCCTCTTTTTTAAGGGTGGTGATGACGATCTCGCCAATCTCACCGTCGGGGAGCACCTTGCCTGTTGCAGGGTCAATGATCTCGATGTAAATGTAATCGTCCCAATAGTGCATCGGCTCTTCTTTTTGGCAGTTGATGCCGATGCCCGGTCCGTAAATTTCGGTCAAGCCATAGATGTCAAACAGTTCCACACCCAGTTCCGCCGCGATGCGTGCGCGCATTTTGTCGCCCCACCGTTCCGAACCGATCACACCTTTTTTGAGGTGGATATTGTTGCCGATGCCGCGTTTTGCGATCTCTTCCGCCAGCAACAAGGCATAGGACGAGGTGGCGCACAGTACGGTGCTTTTCAGATCCATCATCATTTTGAGCTGTTTGTCAGTGTTGCCGGGGCCCATCGGCACCGCCATCGCGCCCAAACGCTCGCAACCGAGCTGAAAGCCGATGCCTGCCGTCCACAAGCCGTAGCCGGGGGTGATATGGATGCGGTCCTGTTTGGTGATGCCTGCCATTTCATAGCAACGGGCAAACATCAACGCCCAATCGTCCACGTCCTTTTGGGTGTAGGGCACGATAATGGGAGTGCCCGTTGTGCCGGAGGAGGAGTGGATACGCACGATCTCTTCATCCGGCACGGCTTGAATGCCCAGCGGATACACCGCGCGCAGTTCATCCTTTTCGGTGAACGGCAAGGATTCGAAATCGGTGGCAGTCTGAATGTCCTCCACCGCAATATCGGCATATTTCTTGTGATACAAACCGCCCTCAAAGGATTTCACACGGGCAATTTGGGTTTTTACCAATGCGAGTTGTTGCGCATTCAACGGCACAAACGATCCCTCCAAAAGAAAACTACCATACTAGGGGTACACACCCCTATTATAGCGTGTTTTTCAAAAAAAGCAAGATATACCGCACAAATTCACAAACCTGTCATTGAAAAATGCGGCGGAATATGCTATACTATTCCGCGATTACGAAAGTAAGGAGAATAAATGTATGAAA
>JAZONO010000045.1:0-44685 GCA_045654545.1 Acutalibacteraceae bacterium | reverse complement strand
CACCACACCGCCGGTTTGCCCGGCGGCATCCAGCGCCGCTTGCAACGCATCGGTGTTGTCCACGTCGGGGTTGGTGCAAACACCGTAGTCGGGTGCGTAATAGAGATTGTCCACCGACGGACGGCAGGGGGTGGGTTTCGCCTTGTGACCGCCACGGGGGACGACGGGCAGATTAAGTGCTTCGTCCGAGAATTGCACCAGTGCCGCCACCGATTGCGGTGTGATGATGTTGGCGCCGCCCTTGAAGGTGTTGCCGAGAATCTGGGCGGAGAGGATCTCGTCGGTCATTTCTATATGTTTGCCTTCGGCGAAGGTGCATTGCATCAGTATGATACCGCCGCTGCGTTGCACTATCGCGGTGTCGGTCCAACCGCTGAACGAGCAGTTGGTGAAGGAAAGACAGCCGGGACCGTTCGTCACCACGTGGAACGGATACGGGCCTTCGATGTCCACTCCGTTGAACATGGCGATCGAGTCAAACCGCGCTTCCATACAAATGGCGGTATATAAGCCGGGCATATCCGCTGTGATCGTGCAATCCGACATGGCAAGCCCTACGTAGTTCATCATCCAAAAGCGCATACCGATGGCACAGTTGTGCACGTGTATGTTACTGAACTGGGCGTTGGCTCTGCCCGAGGGAGATTCCACCATCGCAAAGCCGACACGGCAGTTATCGACGGATACGTTGTACACATACTCCCAGTCGGAGCGCGCCAGCATAATGCCCGTGGCTTGGTCGAGCATAAGGTGGCGCAATGCGCGCTGTTCACGGTCGTTCATCGGTTTGTCCTCGGGGGTGAGGGTGAATTGAGCCCAGTATTTCGGGCCGATGTGCAGGTTGATCAAACGGCCGATATCGGTGGTGCGATTCAGGGACAAACCGATGCTGAGCGGCGACATATACACGTTTTTTACGGTGTGCATCTCGTTCTGTGTGCTGCCGCACAGACCGCCGCACCACGGGTTGACCAACGTCACGTTTTCCACCGTAATGTTATTGATACCACGGTCGTTGCGCTGTTGGAACGTCGGGGAGAAGGGGAGACACCCCCATTGTTCGGGGTAGAACACATACAAATTCTTAAGGCCGGAGCAGGCGAGCATTTTGATCTGTTCTGCGCCGTCCGGGTCTTTTTTGCCAAAATATGCACACAAAATCGTGCCGCGGCCATTGTTCGGGGCGCCGTTCGGTACCCACTCGCCGCGCAGGGTGACGGCAGGCGGAATGACCAACTGGGAACGCAAGGCATACCGCCCTTCGGGCAGGTACACCGTGCCGCCGCCGATCTCGTCGCAGTGATCCAGCGCCGCCTGAATGGCAGGAGTCGCGTCCTCTTCACCGGTGGGATCGGGCGCATAATCCGCCGCATTGACCGCAACGATACACAGATCGCCCGTGTCAAAAACAGGTTTCAGAATATACGGACATTGACATTCATTGTTCATCGTGAACAACCTCCTTTATTGCCGGAGTGACATACTTTCGCACGATGTTTGTGCAAGTTCAATGTACCATACCGTATTGGTAAAGTCAATAGAAATACACCAAAAATCAGTTTTTTGTTTTTCCTTTTGCTGAAACGGGGGCGAAGAGGTTACCGTGAGGGGAAAAATACATCGTATTTACTTGATTTGGGGTATTGCAACCTCCAAAATATTGTGCTATAATGCACAGTGTAAAATTTTGTAAATCAAAGGAGGTTGTGGCATGTCTTACTGTTTGGCGATCGATATCGGCGCTTCCAGCGGTCGACACCTGTTGGGGGAACTGAAGGACGGTCGTCTGGAAACGCAGGAGGTCTACCGCTTTGAAAACGGGATGAAGCCGCAAAACGGTACGCTCACTTGGGACATTGACGAATTGTTTGCCAACGTGGTGGCCGGTATTGCCCGTTGCAAAGAACTCGGCAAAATTCCCACCACCATGGCGATCGATACGTGGGGTGTGGACTACGTGCTGTTGGACGAAAAGGGCGAGGAGATCCGCCCCTGCGTGGCGTATCGCGACAGCCGTACTGCCGGTGTTTCTGCCGAGGTGTTCGGTATCGTGAGCCGTGAGGAGTTGTATGCCAAGACGGGTATTCAACAGCAGGATTTCAATACGGTGTATCAACTGTATTGCGACAAAAAGTCGGGCAAGTTGGACCGTGCGGCACATTTCTTGATGATGCCCGATTACCTGGGGTATAAGTTGACGGGTGTGCGCAAGAATGAATACACCAACGCGACCACCACCAACTTGCTGAACGCCCAAAGCAAGGAGTGGGACACGGAGATCCTTGACAAGCTCGGGATTCCCACCCGTATTTTTGAAAAACCGTCGTTGCCCGGCACAAAGGTGGGCAACTTCCTGCCGGAAATTCGCGAACAGGTGGGTTTTGATTGCACCGTGATGTTGTGCCCCTCGCACGATACGGCATCGGCGGTGGCGGCTTGCCCGATCGACGAACACAGCGTGTTCATCTCGTCGGGTACGTGGAGTTTGGTGGGTACGGAAAACCTGTATCCCGTGACCTCTGCGGCGGCGATGGAAGCGAACCTTGCCAACGAGGGCGGTATTCAGTACCGTTTCCGTTTCCTCAAAAACATCATGGGTATGTGGCTGTTTCAAAACATTCGCCGCAATCTGGACAAGAAGTACACCTACGATGAGATGATGAAGATGGCGATGGCGAGTGAGTTTACCGACACCATCGACCCGACCGACGAAGCGTTCTTGGCACCCGAGAATATGATCGAGGCGATCCGCACCTATCTTAAAAAACCCGATCTGCCGCTGGGTGATGTGTTGAACTGTGTGTACCATTCATTGGCGGCGATTTACAAAAAGACGGTGGAAGAGATCGAGCGTATTGCGGGAAAGCGTGTGGACAAAATCGCCATCGTGGGCGGTGGTTGCAAGGACCGTTACCTGAACCGTTTGACCCGTGAATACACGGGGTGCCGCGTGACCGCCGGTCCTGTGGAGGGCACGGCCACGGGCAATATGCTGTCGCAGTTGATGGCGGCGGACAGCACCCTTACGTTGCAAGATGCGCGGAACATTGTGATCCGCACGTTTGATATTCAAGAAATTTGAAGGAGGATGTTTCATGAGCAGATACATGGAAGCAAAAGCAATCTATGAAGCGTTGGGTGTGGACACCGAGCAAGCATTGAATGCGTTGAAAGACGTGACCATGTCGGTGCATTGCTGGCAGGGGGACGACGTGATCGGTTTCGACAGCAAGGAAGAGCTGTCGGGCGGAATTCAGACCACCGGTAACTATCCCGGCAGAGCCGCCACGCCTGCCGAGTTGATGGCAGACTTTGATAAAGTGCTGTCGCTGCTGCCCGGTAAAAAGAAGTTGAATCTGCACGCATGCTACGCCATTTTTGACGAGGGCGAGTATGTGGATCGCGACAAGATCGAGCCGAAGCATTTTGCCAAATGGGTCGCGTTTGCGAAGGAACGCGGCTTGGGCATGGATTTCAACCCCACCTATTTCGCTCATCCGATGGTGAAGGACGGTTTGACTCTCTCCTCTCCGGACGAGGACGTGCGCCGTTTCTGGGTGGAGCACGGTCGTGCTTGCATCCGCATTGCGGAGTATTTCGCCAATGAAACGGGTATTCCTGCGGTGATGAACATCTGGATTCCCGACGGCTACAAAGACATCCCCGGCGATCGCTTGGGTCCGCGTGCCCGTTTCAAGAAGTCGCTCGATGAGATCCTTTCGATCCCCTACGACAAGAAGAAGGTCTACATCACGCTGGAATCCAAGGTGTTCGGTATCGGTGTGGAAGCGTACACCGTCGGTTCGGCGGAGTTCACGCTGTCCTATTCCGCCGCGAACGGGTTGACACCGCTGATGGATAACGGTCACTATCATCCCACCGAAGTGGTGTCGGATAAGATCTCGTCGCTGTTGCTGTTCAACGAAAAAATCGCGTTGCACGTGACCCGTCCCATCCGTTGGGACTCCGACCACGTGGTGCTGTTTGACGACGAGACCCGTGAGATCGCGAAAGAGATCGTGCGTTGCGATGCACTGGATCGCGTGTTCATTGCGACCGACTATTTCGATGCGTCCATCAACCGTGTGTCCGCGTGGGTGACGGGTTTGCGCAACGTGTCGAAGGCGCTGTTGTTTGCGCTGTTACAGCCGAACGCCAAATTGAAGGCGTTGCAGGATGAACATAATATGACCGAACTGATGGTGTTGCAGGAAGAACTCAAAACCGCGCCGTTCGGCGACGTGTGGGCGGAGTACCTGCGCCGTGAAGGTGTGCCGGCGGATTACATCACCGCTGTGCGTGACTATGAAAAAACTGTGTTGGAGGCAAGAGCATGAAAGACATTTTGAAAGCTCCTTTTGTGGAGGAAATGAAACGTACCACCGCGAATATGTACCGTCAGGGCTGGGATGAGCGCAACGGCGGCAACATCAGCTACATGTTGGAAGAGGATGAAGTGGCGGAATATCTGGATCTTACGAAGGTGATCCGCACCATTCCCACCGGCTTTGATGCCACCGATCTGATCGGCAAGATCTTCATCGTGACCGGCACGGGCAAGTATTTCAAGAACGTGGAAGTGGATCCCGAAACCAACCTCGGTATCATCCGCATTGCGAAAGACGGCACCACCGCGGAACTGCTGTGGGGTTACAAAGACGGCGGTCGCTTCACCAGCGAATTGCCGGCTCACCTGATGAGCCACATGGTGCGTTTGAAGAAGGATCCGAACCACCGCGTGGTGATGCACACCCACCCGACCAACACCTTGGCGATGACTCACATCCACGAGTTGGATGACAAGAAGTTCACCCACACCATTTGGGAGATGTGCACCGAGTGCATCGTGGTGTTCCCCGACGGCATCGGCGTGTTGCCGTGGATGGTTTGCGGCACCAACGAGATCGGTGAAGCCACCGCGAAGAAGATGGAAGAGTATCGTTTGGTCGTCTGGGGCTTGCACGGCATTTACGGTGTCGGTAAGGATATGGATGAGACCTTCGGTTTGATCGAAACGGTGGAAAAGGCGGCACAGCTGTATATGCTGACGGCACACATGCCGCACGTCAACACCATTCTGGACCCCGAACTCAAAGCAGTGGCGGAAGCATTCGGTCTTGACTATCGCAAGGATTTCTTGAATCTGTAAAGCACAAACGGCAGGGGAGAACCCCCCTGCCGTTTTCGTTTTGTGCAGATAATTCTTGCAACCGTGTGAAAGTTGTGGTATACTACCAATACTTATAACTATGCACCGACAAGGAGGATGCCCTTATGGATAAATTACTGAAATTGCTGGACACCGATGCCCGTTTGACGGTGGCGCAGATGGCGGCGATGCTGAACACCACCGAGGCCGAGGTGGAAGCGAAGATGGCAAAATTGGAACAGGACGGTGTGATCCGTGCCTATAAAGCGCTGATCGACTGGGAACGCACCGATCGCGAATGCGTGACGGCGGTGATTGAACTGCGTGTGACCCCGAAACGCGACTACGGGTTTGAGGCCATTGCCGAAACGGTGATGCGCCTTGACGAGGTGGAAAGCGTATATTTGATGTCGGGCGGTTACGACTTGCTCGTGACGGTCACGGGGCGCACCTTCAAAGAGGTGTCCATGTTTGTGGCGAAGCGGTTGTCCACCCTGGATTCGGTGATCTCCACCGCGACCCATTTTGTGTTGCGCCGTTACAAGGAGAGCGGTGTGATGTTCCTTGGCGAACACAAGGATGAGAGAGGGGCTTTTTAACCCATGGATTACAGCAAGGTGTTGAATCGGACGTTGGCTTCCTTGCCGCCGTCCGGTATCCGCCGCTTCTTCGACATTGCGAACGAAGTGAAGGCGGATGATATGATCTCGCTGTCGATCGGCGAGCCGGATTTTGCCACCCCGTGGCACATCCGCGAAAAGGCCATTTCCTCGCTGGAACAGGGCAAGACGTGGTATAGCGCCAATGCCGGTTTGCTGGAATTGCGCGAAGCGATCGCACGGCGCATTGTGCGGCACACGGGGGTGAAGTATGATCCCCGTTCCGAAGTGGTCGTGACGGTGGGCGGCAGTGAAGCGTTGGATATCGGTATTCGTGCGCTGGTGAATCCCGGTGACGAAGTGTTGGTGCCGTCCCCCAGTTTTGTGTGTTATGCACCGCTGGTGTCGATGGCAGGCGGCACGCCTGTTTCCATTGTGACCAAGGCGGAAAACGGATTCCGCCTCACGGCAGAGGAATTGCGCGCGGCGTTGACACCGCGCACCAAACTGTTGGTTTTGCCGTTCCCCAACAACCCGACGGGTGCGGTGATGCGGCGCGAGCACTTGGAGGCGATTGCCGCGGTGTTGCGCGACACCGACGTGATGGTTATTTCGGACGAGATCTACGGTGCGTTGACCTATGGCGATGCACCGCACGTGAGTGCCGTGCAGATCGATGGGCTGCGTGAACGCACCCTGTTGGTGGACGGTTTCTCCAAAGCCTATGCCATGACAGGCTGGCGTCTCGGCTACATCTGCGGTCCTGCCGCGGTGATGAAGCAGGTGGTCAAACTTCACCAGTATGCCATCATGTGTGCACCCACCACCGCGCAACATGCCGCGGTGGAAGCAATGGAAAACGGGGATGACGACGTGGCACAGATGCGCGCGGAATACGATACGCGCCGCCGTTTGATTCTGAAAGAACTGAACAGCATGGGGCTCACCTGCTTCGAACCGGAAGGCGCATTTTATGTGTTTCCCTCGATTCAGGTGTCGGGACTGTCCTCGGAGGAATTCTGTGAGCAACTGCTCCACCGCCACCATGTGGCGATCGTGCCCGGCACGGCGTTCGGCGAGGGCGGCGAAGGCTTTGCCCGTCTCTCCTATTGCTACTCGTTGGGACACATTAAGGAAGCGATGAAACGCATTCGCAAATTCCTGCAGGAATTGAAAGAGGAACAAGCATGACGGTGACGGTGAAAGCCCCTGCCAAATTGAATTTGACCTTGGAAGTCGGCGCAAAGAGAGCCGACGGATATCACGAGATGAAAAGCGTGATGCAGGCGGTGGACCTGTGCGATCGGGTGACGATGACCGCGAACGACAGCGCTGAGATCACGTTGTCGATCACGGGGGCCACGTTGCCTGCCGATCCTTCCAACACCGCCTATAAAGCGGCGCGCGTGTTTCTTCACCATATCGGTCGGTCGGATTTCGGGGTGCATATTGACCTTGAAAAGCACATTCCGATGCAAGCCGGTATGGCGGGCGGCTCTGCCGATGCGGCGGCTGTGCTTGTGGGGTTGAATCAACTGACGGGTGCATCTCTTTCGGAAGAAACGCTGTGTGCGCTCGGCGCTAAGGTGGGGGCAGACGTGCCGTTCTGTGTGATGGGCGGTGCCGCGCTGGCAAGCGGTATCGGCACCGATTTAGAGGCGGTCACGCCGTTGCAAGACGGCTGGTTTGTGGCGGTGAAACCGCAGGTGAACGTATCCACCGCCGAAGCCTACCGTGCCACCGACAGCAAGGAAAATTTGCCTCACCCCGATCACGAGGGAATGTGCCGTGCCATGGCGGCAGGGGATCTTTCACGTGTGGGCGCGTTGCTGGAAAACGCGTTTGAAGCGGCGTTGCAACTGCCCGAAGTAGCGGCGGTACAAGAGGCGATGCGCACATTTGCACCGCTCGGTTGCTTGATGACCGGCAGTGGTTCGGTCGTGTATGCCCTGTTTGCCACCGAAACGGCGGCGGTGCGGTGTGCTGACGGGTTGCGTGCCGTATATGAGAACGTATATGTTTGCCATCCCACATCGGATGGTCCGGAGGCGTTGGGATGATTTACCGTGATTTTGGGAAAACCGGCGAGAAAATTTCCGCGATCGGCTTCGGTTGCTTGCGCTTGCCCGAAATTGAACGGGACGGCCAATGGTCGATAGATCAGGACAAAGCAGATGAGATGTTGGGCTATGCCTGTGAGCGCGGTATCAACTATTTTGATACCGCGCCGTTTTACTGCCACAGCAACAGCGAAGCGGCGGTGGGACGCGGCGTGAAGCCGTTCCGCGACAAGGTGCTGATCAGCACCAAATTGCCTGTGGAAAAGTTGAAGCAGGCGGACGAGATGTGGGAGTATTTGGAGCGCAGTCTGACCCGTTTGCAGACCGACCACATTGATTTTTATCACATTTGGGGCACCAACTGGGGTGAATTTTCCGAGTTGGTGTTGGAGCGCGGAATGTTGCCGCTGTTTCGCCGTGCCAAAGAGCAGGGGATGATCCGTCATTTCTCCTTCTCCTTCCACGACAAGCACGAGAACATTCGCCGCATCATTGAAGCGGCTGAAGCGGAAGGTATGCCGCCGGAATCCATGCTGGTGCAGTATAATATGCTGGATCGCGGTGTGGAGGATATGCTCGTGTATGCGAACGGCGAAAAGGGGCTCGGCACGGTGGCAATGGGTCCTGTGGGCGGCGGTCGCTTGGCGGCACGCACCAAGTTTACCGAAACGCTGGCAAGGGATACGGGACTGCCTTCGTATGAACTGGCATTCCGCTTTGTGCTCGGGAATCCGCACATGTGCTGTGCGCTGTCGGGCATGCAAAACCTCGAGATGGTGAAGCAGAATTGCGCCATCGCGGAAAGCGACCGCCCCTTGTCGCAAGAGGAATGGCGCACGCTCGGTGAAGCGGTGGACAAACTGCGCCGTTTCAGCGAACTCTACTGCACGGGGTGCGGTTACTGTATGCCGTGTCCCAAGGGGATCGACATTCCCTATATTTTCGACCAGTACACCCATCACAACGTGTACGGACTCTCTGAAAACGCGAAAAACGGCTATCGCCGTTACATAAACGAGCGCAAGGGTGCCACCTTTGCGGATTGCATCGGGTGCGGCAAGTGCGAAAAGAGCTGTCCGCAGAAACTCCCCATCCGCGAAAAGATGGAAATGGTGGACAAAACGTTGCGCGCGTTGTGGGAAACCTGATTAGACACAAAAAAACCGTCCAGACTATGGGTACATAGAAAGGACGGTTTTTTTATGCGTACATTTGTGAAAGCGCTCGCGGCAGGGACACTCGCGGCGGTGATGCTCACCTTTTGTCATTTTCAGGCGGTGTGCGGCGAAATTCAAAGCGAAGTGGTGCGCCTGCACGTGCTGGCACACAGCGACACCGCCGCAGAGCAGGCATTGAAACTGGACGTGCGTGATGCGGTGCTGGCGGCGGCAGACGGTTTGCTGGACGGGGGGGGGGACAGCGCACACGCCACCGACGTGCTGGAAGATGCATTGCCGCAACTTGCCGCCGCGGCGAACGACACATTGCGCGCGGCAGGCAGCCCCCACACCGCCACCGTGAGTTTGCAAGAGACCTATTTCACCACCCGTACCTATGAAACAGGCACCCTGCCTGCCGGGTGGTACACCGCGTTGCGCGTGGTGATCGGGGAGGGCGCCGGGCAAAACTGGTGGTGCGTGGTGTTTCCGCCGCTGTGCCTCTCTTCGGCGGTGAAGCCTGCCACGTTGGACGACGTGGTGAGCGAAGAAGCGCGCGACGTGGTGGAACAACCCACACGCTACACCGTGCGATTCAAGGTGGTGGAGTGGTTTTCGGGTTGGTTTTCTCGGTAACCGCGCCCGAGCGTTTATGCTTTCAAAAATTCTTTCGAAAGCACCTGTCCACTCACGATAGGGGACCTTGCTGTTTACACAAAAAATATCTAAAAAACACCCACCGCAGGGTGGGCGTTTTCGTTTTTATCCGTTGATGTCGTCCAAACACACGCCGCCGACGGGGCGGATGCGCAATACGTGACAGCATCCTTTGCCAAACACCGTTTCCATCGCTTCGCAAAATGCCGCGAGAGAGGCGGTGGGAAGCAACGCTTGCACCGTGCCGGCAAAACCGCCGCCGTGCACACGCACCGCGCCTGTGTTGCCCAACACCTGTTCACCGACACAGATGCCAAGGGAAAGACCTTGACAGCCGACCGCTTTGTTGGAATAGAGGTTCTGCAAGAAGCGGAAGGAGGAGTCGCCCGAGGCGCGCATCATCCGCTCGTACGCTGTAATATCGCCGTTTTCCAAGGCTTTTGCCATGTCGTCGGCACGCTGATCTTCCAGGAAGAAGTGGAAGGCACGGAGCAGCGCACGGTCACCGCACGCTTCGCGTAAAGCGGAGGACCTTGCCAGAACGGCCTCGTAGGAGGTTTCTCGTAAAAAACCTACCCCCATCTGTTCCGAGACGGCTTTCATCTCACGCGTGACCGATGCGTAGTCGTCGGTGAGGTCGGCGTGGTTGCCGCCGGTGTTTACCACACACAGCACACGGTCGTGTTTGGCGAAATCCACCTCGATGCGGCGAATAAGGGGGTGTTGCGGATCGGCAAAATCCATGGCGACCGCACCGCCGACCGCCGAGGTCATCTGATCCAGCACGCCGCAGGGTTTGCCGAAATACACGTTTTCCGCATACTGTGCCGCGAGAGCCAACTCGACGGGGGTGAAGCGGTTTTGATTGAACAGCGCGTTTATGATGGTGCCGATCAGCACTTCATAGGCGGCGGAGGAGGACAGTCCTGAGCCTTCCGGCACTTGGGAGGTGACATAGGCATCGAAACCGCCGAGTGTGCCGCCAAGCTGTGCCAAACGCGCCGCCGTGCCGCGAATCAATGCGGCGGAGGTGCCCTCTTCCTCTTTGCGTGCGTTAAGATCGCGCATATCCACCGTGAGGGGGGCATACCCTTCGGAGTGTACGCACACGGTAGTGTCCTTGCGTGGTGAAACCACGGCAATGGTGTCCAGTTGCACGGCGGCGGCGAGCACGCGCCCGTGGTTGTGATCGGTGTGGTTTCCCGACAGTTCGGTGCGACCCGAAGCGGAGCACAGGCGCAAATCGTCCCGTTTACCGAAGATGCTTTCAAACGTATCCACCGCCGCTTGCCAACGCGTGCGCGCGGCCGAGAGCGCCTCTTCGCCATAGAGGGTGGTGAGGGCGGTGTCGTAGCCGCCGTTTTGCAGATGCTCGTGCATATTTACGGGTATCAACCTTTCCAATTCTTCAAAATTTCGGTGTAGCGCGCGTAGGCACGGGCGACGGCATCGTCCCATGAGAGATACAACTTTTGACCTGCTTCCTGCCCGACGGCGGCGAGATGCTCGCGGCTTTGACAGGCGGCGAGCATCGCTTCGGCGCACGAGGGGGCGTTTTCCTCTGCCAAAAAGGCGGTGACGTTGTGGGTGGCTCCTTCGGCCGGGCAGGAATCGCGCACCAAGAGGGAAGGACATTCACACGCCGCCGCTTCCTTTACCACGATGCCGGAGGTATCGTAGGTGGAGGGGAAGAGGAACATATCCGAAAGGCTGTAGAATACGCGCAGATATTCGCGGTCGTAGATCGGACCGGTGAAAATGACCTCGTCATTGAGCGACAACTCACCTGCGTATTTTTGAATATCCTCCGCATCAATGCCGCCGCCGATCATAAAGCAGCGGAAGGGAAGCCCCTTTTCTTTCGCGATCTTCAAAGAATCCAAAATCAAGCGCGTGTTTTTATACCACATCATGCGGCCGACGAATAAGAAGATAAACACGTCGTCCGGCAGGTCATAGGCCTCACGCAACTGTTGCACTTTGCTTTCTTCCGCTTGACCGAAGGCGAAATCCGTGCCGTTTTCCATCACGTGGTAGTCCCCTTCATACCCGATGGCACGCAACGATTCGCCGCATTTTTCAGTGACGGTCCAAATCTCATCTGCCGCCTTGACGTTGCTTGCGAGGAATTCCATCGCGATTTTGCGCAACACCGTGTTGGTGACACGCTTTTCGATGTCCACGTCGAACTTGGTGTGATAGGTCAACACCACGGGGACGTGGGGACGGTGATTGATGTTGCTCACCAACACCGACGAGGCAAAGGGAGCGTGAATGTGCATCAGATCAAACTTTTTGCGGCGCAGTTGCACCAGCGCTTCGGGGCTGAACACGTTACCTGCACGGTAACCGATGCGGTGATCGAGCGGAATGGATTGGTAACGGTATACCTCGAACGGATAGTCGTCGCGCACGTTTTTATAGGCAGGTGTCACCACCGTGACGTCGCAATGGTTGCGGTGCAGGCAGGTGGCGTAGTTTTTTACCGCTTGTGCCACACCGTCGATGGTGGGGGGGAACGAGTCGTTGAACTGCCCCACATGAATACGTGCCATAGCAGACCCTCCGTGTGTTTTACTGCCTTCAGTATAGCGGATTTTATGACCGCTTGCAAGTGGGTTGTTCAATTTTTTACAGTTCGGCAAAAATTTTCCTTAAAACATGAAATAGTATTTGAAACTTGTGTATATGTATAGTATAATAAGATGAGGTCTTTCTATCAAGACGTAAGGGAAGTGTCAATATGCCTAAGAAATTTTCGGTACCGCTGTCGCAGATCATCAAGGAAATGTCGCTGGAAACGGTGTATATGCCCCGTGATCCGGAGCAGATCCCCGTGACCAGTGCCGACGTGAACCGTCCCGGTCTGGCGTTCGGCGGATATCTTGATTATTTCGACAACGACCGTATTCAAATTGTGGGAAAGAGCGAAAACGGGTATTTGAGCGATCTCTCGCCCGACGTGCGTATCGAGCGGTTGCGTGCCTTCGCCGCGTGCTGTCCGCCTGCGGTGGTGATCTCGCGGGATATTCCGCCCATGCGCGAATTGATGGAAGTGTGTCGCGAATACGAAGTGCCGCTGCTTCGGTCAAAAGATCTGACCACCAGTTTCATGGCGGCGCTGATTGCGTATCTGTCGGTGGAATTGGCACCGCGCATCACACGGCACGGCGTGTTGGTGGAAGTGTACGGTGAAGGTATTTTGCTGGTGGGCGACAGCGGTGTCGGTAAAAGCGAAACGGCGATCGAACTGGTGAAACGCGGTCACCGCTTGATTGCGGACGATGCGGTGGAGATTCGCCGTGTGTCCTCTAAAACGCTGGTAGGCTCGGCACCGGATAACATTCGCCATTTTATTGAGTTGCGCGGTGTCGGCATTGTGAATGCGCGCCGTATTTTCGGTATGGGCGCGGTCAAGATGACCGAAAAGATCGATATGGTCATTCAAATGGAGCAATGGGACAGCGAAAAGGTGTATGACCGTATGGGGCTGAACAACGAGTATATGGATATCTTGGGTATCAATGTGCCCTCGACCACCATTCCCGTGAAACCCGGCAGAAACCTCGCCATTATCATCGAGGTGGCGGCGATGAACAACCGCCAAAAGAAAATGGGTTACAATGCAGCGCAGGAGTTGATGTTTAACCTGGGTATGGTAGACGAGGCGGCGGCGTCGGTTGAGACACAAAATGAGTGGAACAAATTTTAAGGAGGCACATAACAATGTATCGTATCGGAATTGATCTCGGCGGTACCAACATCGCTGTCGGCGTGGTAGATGACAACTATCAGATCGTGGCGCGTGCCAAGTGCAAGACCGCCTTGCCCCGCCCGGCGGAGGAGATTGTGGCGGATATGGTGAACACCGCGTTTGAAGCGGTGAAGAATGCCGGCCTCACGATGGACGACATCAAAGCGGTGGGTGTGGGTTGCCCCGGCACCTGCAACGGCGATACGGGCATTGTGGAATATTCCAACAACCTGAAATTCGATAAATTGCCTTTGACCGAAATGATGGAAAAAGGGCTCCACAAACCGGTGTGTGTGGATAACGATGCTAACGTGGCGGCACTGGGCGAAGCGGTTGCCGGTGCGGCGAAGGGTGTGCAGACCTGCGTGTGCATCACGCTCGGCACGGGTGTCGGGGGCGGCATCATCATCGACGGCAAGATTTACAGCGGTTTGAACTTTGCCGGTGCGGAACTCGGTCACACCGTGATCGTGGTGGACGGCGAACCCTGCAACTGCGGTCGTAAAGGTTGCTGGGAATCGTATGCCTCTGCGACTGCGCTGATCCGTCAGACCATCCGTGCAATTGAAGCAAACCCCGACAGCCGGATGGCCAAGATGGCAAACGGCAACGTGAGCGGTTGCACCGCGTTTGATGCGATGCGTGCCGGTTGCCCTGTGGGCAAGCAGGTGGTGGATACCTATATCCGCTACATTGCGAGCGGTCTTATCAACGTGATCAACATCTTCCAGCCGGAAGTGCTGTGCATCGGCGGCGGTATCTGCAACGAAGGCGAAACGCTGCTGGCGCCCCTGCGCGAGCAGATCGAAGCGGAGCGTTACAGCAAGTACAGCGCGAAGCAGACCCGCTTGTGCGTGGCTTCGCTGGGTAACGATGCCGGTATCATCGGCGCGGCGGCGATGGCGTAAGATATCGTTTGATTTTTGGAAAGGAGCGTGTCGGCTATGGGGTTGACCAAATTGGCGCAAGTGGCCGAAGCGAGCGGTTGCGACGTTATGTGGGATTTTCCGCTTGCGGTGCACACCAGTTTTCGCATTGGCGGTGCGGCGGCATTGGCTGTGACAGTACGGGGATCTGCGGCTGCGCCGACATTGCTCGCTCTTTGCCGTGAAGAAGGCATCGCATGGATGCCGCTCGGAAACGGCAGTAATTTGCTTGTGAGCGATCGGGGGTTCGACGGGGTGGTGTTTTTGCTCCCCGTCGGCTCGCCGACCGTTTCGGGTGATACGGTGGTGTGTCCTGCCGGCACACCGCTGAAAGAATTGTGCCGTGCGGCACGGGATGCCGGCCTTTCGGGACTGGAATTCGGCTATGGTATTCCCGGCACGGTGGGCGGCGGCTTGTTCATGAACGCCGGCGCGTATGACGGGCAACTTTCGGACGTGGTGGTGTCGGCCGAGGTGGCGGATGCCACGGGTGTGCGCACCGTTTTGGCACAGGAGATGCAACTGGGATACCGCCACAGCGCCTTTATGGACACGCGCGACACCCTGATTTTGTCGGTAACGATGCAGTTGAAGGCGGATGACCCTGCCGTCATCGGCGCACGGATGGACGAATTTATGCGCCGCCGCCGTGAAAAACAACCGCTGGAATTTCCAAGTGCCGGCAGTTATTTCAAACGCCCGACAGGTTATTTTGCCGGTGCGTTGATTGAACAATGCGGTTGTAAAGGGTTGCGTGTGGGCGGTGCTCAAGTGAGCGAAAAGCACGCCGGATTTGTGGTGAACCGCGGTGGGGCGACCTGTGCGGACGTGTTGGCGTTGGAACGCGAAGTGCGCCGCCGTGTGCAGGAGCGTTTTGGCGTTCAGTTGGAACGCGAAGTGCAGTTCATCGGGGAGGAATAAGCGGTGGAATTTGTGATCGTGAGCGGATATTCGGGTGCCGGAAAAACCCGTGCCATCCACGCGATGGAGGATATCGGCTTTTACTGTGTGGACAATATGCCGCCGATGCTGATTCCGAAATTTGCGGAACTGTGTCGTGGGGCGCAAAACGCCATGCCGCGTGTGGCGGTGGTGGTGGATGCACGCGGCGGTGAACTGTTGCGCGATCTGGACGGCGCACTCGAGGAACTGGGCGAACAGGGCATCGCGTATAAGATCCTCTTTTTGGAATGCGAGGCGGCGGTGTTGGCTCGGCGATACAAAGAAACGCGGCGCAAACATCCGTTGACCGAAGCGGTGGGCGGCTCGGTCACCCGTGCGATCGCGGAAGAAGCGACCTTGCTTTCCACGTTGCGTGAACGCACCGACTACCGTATTGACACCACCTATCTTTCGGCGGCGCAACTGCGCGAAAGCATGGTATCACTGTTTTTGGAGGACACGCGAGAGGGGATGCCGGTGCGGTGTATGTCCTTCGGGTTCAAATACGGGTATCCTGCCGAAGCGGATATGGTGTTGGACGTGCGGTGTTTCAAAAACCCCTTTTACGTGGATGAGTTGCGTTCCCAAACGGGGTTGGATGCCGCTGTGCGTGAGTTTGTCATGACGTCGGACGGGGCAGAGGAGTTTGCCCAAAAATTGTGTGATATGGTGGATTTCCTCATTCCGCGGTATGCCGATGAGGGAAAAAGCCAGTTGGTCATTGCGATCGGTTGCACCGGCGGCAAGCACCGTTCGGTTACCTTTGCCGAGCGGTTGGCGCATCACCTGCAAGAACAGGGACAGCGTGTGCTGGTGAATCATCGGGATATTCAAAAGGCGTGAGTGTAGGTTGTCGAAAGGGGGGACGTGCCTGATGTCGTTTTCATCCGACGTGAAAGATGAATTATGTGACGTGAAATGGCAACCGTGTTGCCGTGCGGCATTGGCGTACGGTTTGCTGCAGACAGGGCGCGCCTTTTCGGCGGAGTCGATTGCGTTACAGACCGAGCGCCCGACGGTGGCGACGTTGTATCGCACGTTGATCGAAGAGGTGTGTGACCTGCCGTCGCTGTGCGAGAGCGAGCGCGAAGGCGGATTCCACCTGCTTTCGGTGACGGGTGTCGCACAACGTAAACGTGTGTTGGAACGGTTTGGACACACCGAGGGGGAGATTTCCCTGCGGTTGAACCGTGCCAATTTTGAATGTGACAGTTGCGCCGCCGCCTATTTGGCAGGGGCGTTTTTGGCATGTGGGGCGGTGACCGATCCGAACGTGGATTATCACCTGGAATTCCACCTGCCGCAATACAATTTGAGCCGTGACCTGCTCGCTTTATTGCGCGAGTTGGACTTGCGCCCGAAATTTATGAACCGCAAGGGCAATCAGGTGATATATTTCAAAGAGAGTGAACAGATTGAGGATTGCCTGACCTATATGCGCGCGACCGGTGCTTCACTCGAATTGATGAGCGTGAAAATGGTGAAGGATATCCGCAACAACGCAAACCGCGTGGCGAATTGCGAAAACGCAAACATCGACAAAACGGTGGCGGCCGGTGCGGCACAAGCGGCGGCGGTTCGCCGTATACAAGCGTGTGGGGGGATGGATTCTCTGCCTGCCGAGTTGCGCGAACTGGCGCTTTTGCGCCTGGAAAACCCCGAAATGTCGCTTCGCGAACTGGGGGAGGCGCTGACCGAACCGATCAGCCGTTCGGGTGTGAATCACCGTTTGCAGAGAATTGTGGAGTTTGCGGACGGATTAAAATGAAAGTGAGGGATGACGGTGGGTTTCGTTCATTTGCACGTGCACAGTGAATACAGTTTGTTGGACGGTGCTTGCCGTATCGAAGGGTTGCTTGCCCGTGTGAAAGCGCTTGGGCAAACCGCGGTGGCGGTGACCGATCACGGGGTGATGTACGGTATCGTGGAGTTTTATGAAGCCGCACGCCGCGAGGGGATCCAACCCATATTGGGATGTGAAGTATACGTGGCCGCGCGCCGTCGCACCGATAAGGAACACGGGGTGGACAGCGAAAGCGGCCATTTGGTGTTGCTGTGCGAAAACGAAACGGGATACCGCAATTTGTTGCAGTTGGTGTCACGTGCGTGGACCGAAGGGTTTTACAGCCGTCCGCGCGTGGACCGTGAATTGCTGGAACAGTATCACGAAGGGTTGATTGCGCTGTCGGCTTGCTTGGCAGGGGATATTCCCCGTGCCCTGCGCCGTGGAGATTACGAAGCGGCACGGCAAACAGCGCTCTACTATGACCGTGTGTTTGGGCGCGGCAATTTCTTTTTGGAGTTGCAAGATCACGGGCTTTCGGAACAACGCGCCATCAATCCGCAGATTTTGCGCTTGTCGAACGAAACGGGGATTCCGCCCGTGTGCACCAACGATGCCCATTATTTGACACGGGACGATGCTGAAATGCAACGTCTGCTTATGTGTATTCAAACAGGCACCACGCTGGACGATCCGACACCGCTTGCCTTTTCGACCGAAGAGTTTTATGTGAAGTCGGAAGAGGAGATGCGGGCGCTGTTTCCTTCGGTGCCTGCCGCGTTTGACAACACGGTGGAGATCGCGCGACGCTGTCGGGTGGATTTCACCTTTGGGCAAACGCAACTGCCCGCGTTTGATGCGCCGGATGGGGACAGTACCGCGTATTTTCGCCGTTTGTGTGAAGAGGGTTTGCAAAAGCGGTATCACGGTGCGCCCACAGCACAGGCGGTGGCACGGTTGCAATATGAGATGCAGACCATCGAACAGATGGGATACGTGGATTACTACCTGATCGTGAACGATTTTGTGCAGTACGCGAAAAGCGTGGGAATCCCCGTGGGACCCGGGCGCGGCAGCGGTGCCGGCAGTTTGTGCGCGTATTGCATCGGTATCACGGGAATCGACCCGTTGAAGTACAACCTGCTGTTTGAACGGTTTTTGAATCCTGAGCGTGTGAGTATGCCCGACTTTGACATTGACATCAGTGACGAACGGCGGCAGGAGGTCATCGACTACGTGATTCGCAAATACGGTGCGGATCACGTGGCGCAGATCGTTACCTTCGGAACGATGAAGGCGCGTGCCGCCGTGCGCGACGTGGCGCGTGCCATGGCCATGCCGTATGCTGTGGCGGATGCGGTGGCGAAACTGATTCCGTTTGATTTGAAAATGACACTCGACAAGGCGTTGGATGCGGCGCCAAAACTGCGTGAAAAATATGAGGACGATCCGTCGGTGCGCCGCTTGCTCGATATGGCGCGCCGTGTAGAGGGGATGCCGCGGCACGCATCCACCCACGCGGCAGGTGTGGTGATCACGGCACGTCCCGTGGCGGAATACGTGCCGCTGTGTTTGAACGGGGATGCGGTGGCAACACAGTATACCATGACCACGCTGGAAAAGCTGGGTCTTCTGAAAATGGATTTTCTGGGGCTTCGCAACCTGACGGTGATTGCGGAAACCGAAGCGGCGGTGCAGATGCGTGATCCGTCGTTTGCCGTGGCGGACATTCCGCTGGACAGCGAAGAGGTGTACCGTATGCTGTCGGGCGGCAACAGCGAAGGGGTGTTTCAGTTGGAATCAGCAGGGATGAAGCGCGTGCTGCAAAACCTGCGCCCCGAGCAGTTTGAGGATATTATTGCGGTGATTTCGCTGTTCCGTCCCGGTCCGATGGATTCCATCCCCACCTACATTTATAATCGCCACCATCCGTCGGCGGTGAAGTATGCCCACCCAAGGTTGGAACCGTTTTTGAACGTGACATATGGGTGTATCGTGTATCAAGAACAGTTGATGCAGGTATTTCGTGAACTGGCGGGCTATTCGCTGGGACGGGCGGATATTGTGCGACGTGCGGTATCCAAAAAGAAAGCGGACGTGATGGAACGTGAACGGCGCATTTTTATTGACGGGTTGACGAGTGAGGACGGCACGGTGGAAGTGGAGGGCTGTGTGCGACGCGGCATTCCTGCGGCGGTGGCGGCCAAAATCTTCGACGATATGTCCTCGTTTGCTTCGTATGCCTTTAACAAGTCTCACGCCGCGGCGTATGCTCTGGTGGCATATCAAACAGCGTATTTGAAGTGCCATTATCCGTGCGAATACATGGCGGCACTGCTCACCAGCGTGCTGGACGGCGACAAGGTGGCAGGGTATATCCGCGAATGTCAGCGTATGGGCATTGCGGTGTTACCGCCCACCGTGAACGACAGTTATGCCGGGTTTGTGACCGAAGGGGCGAATATCCGCTTTGGGTTGCTGGCGGTGAAGAATCTGGGACGTCATCTGATGGCGGATTTAGTGCAAGAACGCGAGCAAAACGGACGGTTCCTCTCGTTTTACGATTTTTGCCGCCGTATGTCGGTCTACCGCGATTGCAACCGCCGCGCGGTGGAAAGTTTGATCAAATGCGGTGCGCTGGATCATTTGGGGGCGAATCGCAAACAGATGCTCGAGGGTATGGATGCGTTGCTCGGCAGTTTGGAAGAGGATCGCCGCCGAAACATTGACGGGCAAATGGGCTTTTTTGACGATCCCGTGTTGGATGAGAGCGAGCCCCAGCTGCCGCGCGTGGAGGAGTTTTCCCACGCCGACCGCTTGGCGATGGAAAAGGACGTGACGGGACTGTACCTTTCGGGACATCCGCTCACACCGTATGCCGCGTGGTATGATGCGCCCGATGCGGCACGGATCGACCGCATTTTGGCGGCGTTTGAAGAAGCGGACGGCGAGTATCACGACCGCGATGCCGTGCGTGTGATGGGGTTGGTGGCATCGCTTCGCACCAAGCAGACCAAGCGTGGCGAAACCATGGCCTATGCCACGGTTGAAGATCTGTTCGGGTCGTTGTCGTTGCTCATTTTCCCCAAAACGTTGGCACGCTTTGGCGAATTGCTCTCTTCGGGTAAACCGCTGGTGCTCGGCGGTCGTTTGAACGGGGGAGACGAAGAGCCGCCGGTGTTGCTGGTGGAAGAGGTGTCGGCCGAATTACATGCCGCACCGAAAGCGGCGGCAAAAACCGAACCTCCGAAGCAAAAGACGGCAACCCGCCCGGGGTTGTATTTGCGTGTGGCGGATGAAGCTGACCCACGGTATCGCCAAGCACGGCGGCTGTTGCGCGTGTTCGACGGCACCTTCCCCGTGTACGTGCGGTTTTGCGACAGCGGCAAGATGGTGCGTCTGCCCGAATTCTGCTTTGTGCAACCGAACGAGGTGTTGACAAAGGAACTGAAATTGGTGCTCGGGGACGAAAATGTGGCAGAAATTCGGTAATTGTTGTGACAATGCAATAATATTGCCCTCCCAAAAAATACCATTTGTCGGCAATATGTCAACTTGATATTTACGGGTGTTTTGTATTATAATAAACATTGCTTGTGAAATCTGTAACCAAGGTAAAGGGGCTGTTCAAATGGCTATCAAAAAGATTGCAGTATTGACCAGTGGCGGTGACGCGCCGGGCATGAACGCGGCGGTGCGTGCTGTGGTACGTACGGCGTTATATAGAGGCATAGACGTGTGCGGTGCGTACCGTGGCTATGATGGCTTGATCCGCGGCAATTTGTTGCCGATGGATCTGCGTACTGTGTCGGATATCATCCATTGCGGCGGCACGGTGTTGTACACCGCACGCAGTGAGGAATTCCGCACGCCGGAAGGGCAGAGGAAAGCGGCCCAGACCTGCCGTGAGAACGGCATCGAAGGCGTGGTGGTCATCGGCGGCGACGGTTCGTTCCGCGGCGCACAGCACTTGACCCGTCAGGGTATCCCTTGCATCGGTATCCCTGCCACGATCGATAACGATATTGCTTGTTGTGAGTACACCATCGGTTACGACACGGCGCTGAACACCTGCATGAATATGATTGACAAACTGCGTGACACCGCGCAGTCGCACGATCGCTGCAGTGTGGTGGAAGTGATGGGTCGCCATGCCGGTTACCTCGCGCTCAACGTGGGTATGGCGGTGGGTGCCACCTCCATTGTGGTGCCGGAACTGCCGTTTGATTTTGAACGCGACATCCTTGGTCGTATCAAAGCGACCTATGAAACCGGTAAACGCCATTTCATCATCATCGTGGCGGAAGGCATCGGCGGTGTGGAAGAAATGTCGAAGAAAATTCAGAATATCACCGGTATTGATACGCGCCCGACCATTTTAGGTCACGTGCAGCGCGGCGGTTCGCCCACCGTGCGCGACCGTGTGTTGGCCAGCCGTATGGGCAGCGCCGCGGTGGAACTGCTCTGCCAAGGCAAGAGCAACCGTGTGGTCGCCATGCAGATGAACACCATCGTGGATTTCGACATCGATGAAGCGCTTGCGATGAAGAAGCCGTTTGACGAGGTAACCTATCGCGTGGCACACGAGATTTCGATTTAATGGTAAAGAAAAGCACCGACAGCCCGATTGGCTGTCGGTGTTTTTTACAGTGTGGCAATCAAAAATCCGAGGGCAATGCCGGCACCGAGTCCGATCAAACTCCATAGCAAACGGGTGGTGCGTGCGCGGCGACGGTTTTTATACAGCGCGGTGTAACCGCCCACCGCTTGCAACATGCGGCGTGCTTCTTCTGCCAAATGGGTGGCGTTGGGATCGGTGCAATCGGGGCGCAACACCAAGAGCGCCCGTTCAAAATAGGGGTTGTCCGCCGACCCGATTTCGATCATCTGATGATGGACTCCTTTCAGCATACACATGCCCTCCTTTTTACAGTTTCAGTATGACACAACGGGTGGATAAGTATGCAAGTAAAAAAGGATAAAATAGGAGGCGAAAACGGCAGGTTTTGTGCCATTTTGCCTTCTTGCTGGCAAGGGGGTATTACTGTTCGTAAAACGTCGGCGAAGCGACGTTTTCCCCGAAATTGTGGAAAACTCGGTGGAAAATGTGGATAAATCACGCTCTGTCGTGGGTTTTTCACGTGAGGAAGGGTTGAAAACCATTTTTTGACAATAAAATTTGTTGAAAAAAGGTTACAAATAGTAGAATTTGTCAAAGGCTGTCGATGCATAGTTTTTCGCGAAAATAAGTAAAAAATCACCGCCTGTGAAAAGGCGGTGATTTTTGATTATTTTTGCATAAATTCGAGTACGGTTTTGCCGAGGATACTGTCGTCGTTTTCGTCGGTATTCGGCAGATACAAGTCCAGCACCAGTTCGGCGTGGCGGCTGAATGCTTTGAGTTCCGGTTCGGTGCTGCGCACCAACACCGGGCGATGACCGTCCACCCACAGGTTGTCGTTGTTTGGGTTTACACGGATATGGATCTCAACGCCTTCTTGAATTGTACCGTGAAGAGGATCGCCGTGAAGGTGACGGCGATCACGTCGGCCACCGGTTCGGCGGTGTATACTCCCACGGTTTGGTTGGCGATCAGTTGCGGCATGACGTAGATCAACGGCAAAAGCAACACGAATTTGCGCACGACCGCCACCAAAATGGAGCAGGGTGCATTGCCGATGGATACAAAGGTCATTTGGCAAGCGACCTGAATGCCAAAGATGCACAGCACCGCACAGTAGATACGCAGGGCGTTTGCCGTGAAGGCGATCAACGAGGGATCGGGCGAGAAGATGCCTGCAAAGCGGTGCGGCAACAACATAACGGCGCCCCAAATGGCAAAGGAATAGATAAGACACGTGATGAGCAGCAGGCGGAAGGTCTGTTTCACGCGGAGGGTGTTTTTTGCACCGTAATTGAAACTCAAGATGGGTTGTGCCCCTTGTGCGATGCCTTGCATCGGCAACATGGCGAATTGCATGACACTGGTTAATATCGTCATCGCACCCACGGCGATGTCGCCGCCGTATGTCAGCAACGAGGCGTTGAAACACACGGCGATCACGCTTTCACTGCTTTGCATCACGAAGGTCGCGAGGCCGAGTGCAACACACGGAAACACCACGGCAGGCTGTATGCGAAGGTGTTGTGTTTTGAGTTTGAGATGGGTCCTTTTTCCGCACAGGAACAGTAAGACCCACGCGCACGAAAGGGCTTGCGACAGGATGGTGGCGAGCGCCGCTCCCTTTACCCCCATGCCGAAGACGAAGATGAACAACGGGTCAAGGAGAAGGTTGCTGATCGCACCGATGACCACGGTGAGCATACCGATGGTGGCGAATCCTTGGGCGGTGATAAACGCGCCCATACCGAGTGTCAACTGCACAAACACCGTGCCGATGGCATACACCGTCATATAGTCGGTGGCATAGCCGATGGTGTTTTCGCTGGCGCCGAACATCAACAGAAGGTCTTGGTTCCAAATGAGCAACACGGCGGTCAACACGGCGGAGATGATGAGTTGCAACGAAAAACAACCGCCCAGTATCTTTTCGGCGGCGGTGTAATCGCCTTGTCCCATCAAAATGGAGGCTTTCGGTGCACCGCCCGAACTGATCAGCGCCGCGAACGCGGAGATGATCATAATGATCGGCATGCAGACCCCCACACCCGTCAGCGCCAAACTGCCGTGTTCGGGGATGTGCCCGATGTAAATGCGGTCCACGATGTTATACAGCATATTGATCAACTGGGCGACCACTGTCGGAACAGCCAATTTGAAAAGCAATTTGCCGATCGGCGCTTGGCCGAGCATATCTTTTTGATTACGCATACTGTCAATCGATATAATGTTCCAAAATGTATTGCATGGCGTGCTCGTCGTTCGAGCAGATCACGGCATCCGCCACCGCTTTCACCTCGTCCGACGCGTTGCCCATGGCAAGCCCCAAACCTGCCGCTTTGATGTGGGTGAGATCGTTGAGCGAATCGCCCACGGCGATGGTGTCGGCACGGTCCACCCCCAAGAGGTCTGCTAAGCGCAAAAGGCCGTTTCCCTTGCCGGCATTCTTGTGATGCACCTCGATGTTGGCAATTTCGGAGGAACACCAATCGAGCAAGGGGTGTTCCTCGAAACGGCGTGCGCACGCTTCCTGCTCGGCAGGGGAGTGGAAGTTGATGCAGATCATCTCCACCGCTTCCTGCCGACGGGTAAACGCTTCGAAATCATAAAGAGTTTGAATAAAATAGCGCAAAAACCGTTTCCAAGGCGGTGTGTAGCGGAAATAATCCAGCGCCTCATCGGAGGTGTGCGCATTGCGATAGGATTTGCCGTATACTCGTGTGGTGAAATGCACATCATAGTCCGACAAAATGTCCAACACTTCGCCCGTCAGCGCACGGTCCATATACACCCCGTGGAAGGTGTCCTGCTCACGGTCGTAAATGGAGGCGCCGTCCGAATGGAGAATGTAACGAAACAGCGGATTGTCGCAGATGACGGGCGGCATTTCGTGCAGGGTGCGCCCCGAGGAGGGGACCACCAATACACCCTTTTCGGTGAGGGTGCGGATGGCGGCGATATTTTCTTCACTGAGTTCTGCACGGCTGTTGAACAGGGTGCCGTCCAGATCGGTGGCAATGATTTTATACTTCGGCATGGAACTCTCCTTTGAAATAGTGCTCGTAAATGTAGGTGATGGGGGATGCGGTGTTACGGCAGATCACGGCATCCGCCACCGCTTTGAGCGGTGCGGTGGCATTTTCGACCGCCAGCCCCAACCCGGCGGCTTCTATGGACGAGATGTCGTTGCCTGTGTCGCCCACCGCCACCGTTTCGGTGCGGTCGATGCCGAGCTGTGCGGCAAGGCGCAGGATCGCATTGCCTTTGCCTGCGTCTTTGTGAAACACCTCCAGCAACGTGCCGTAGGAGTTTGCCGCCACGATCTCGCCGTTTTCTTCCAACGCGGCTTTGCAGGCAGCGGTCACTTCCACAGAGGGGGCGAAGAAGATCACCATTTCGGTGTCTTGCAAGTCACGCATAAAGGCGGTGTAATCCGCACAGCGCACCGCGCGCTGTTGCAAAAACATACGGTCGTAATCCTTCACGCCGTGCGAAACGTACTCTTCATCACTGTGGCGGTTGGCATCGGAATAGGTGCGGCCGCCGTGCCGCACAAAAAAGAGTGCGTTGAATTGCTCGGCAATGGCGACCACCTGTTGCAACTGACGGTTGGATAAGCCGCAGACGGTGCGCGTGTCGGTGACTTTATCATACAGCGTGGCACCGTTGGCGGACAGATAGTAGCGGATGGACGGTTCGTTTTGCAACTCTTCGGGAATTTCGGTTTGCACCCGTCCCGTGCAGGGGACAAAGGGGATGCCCTCCCTCGCCATGCGGCGAATGGTGTCCCAATCCGTGGGGTTGACCGTCATATCGGGACGAAGCAAGGTGCCGTCCAAATCGCTGAATAGGATCTTATACATGATACCATACCGCCTTTCATAAGGGATTGCCGAGCATTTTAACGCCGACAGGGCGAAAATCCGCCTTCCCAAAACGGAGTTCGGATTTGTCGGTTTAAGCAGAGGAGGCATATCCGAACCCGATGTTAACGGGCCGATTTTCCCCTCGGATGCGTCTCCTCTGCTTAACCTAAAGGAGATTATATCACGCGCCAGGGGGCAAGTCAAGAGAGCAGAGATTGCATTTTTGGCCCAAAAAACAACCGACGGTTCACCCGAACCGTCGGTTGTAAAAATGTCGTTATCAGCGCTGGACACGGCCGGAGCCGTCGCCTCCTGCGAGTTTTTCCACTTCGGAAACCGATACGCGGTTGTAGTCGCCTTCCACCGAGTGTTTCAGCGCCGAGGCCGCCACCGCGAACTCGATCGCTTCGGCGGTGGATTTGCCGCTGAGCAGAGCGTAGATCAGACCGCCGCCGAACGAGTCGCCGCCGCCCACGCGATCCACGATGTGCAGGTGATACGACTTGGAGAAGCAGTAGTTCTCGCCGTCATACAACATGCCGGCCCAGTCGTTGTCGCTGGCCGAGATGGAGGTACGCAGGGTGATGGCTACCTTTTCGAAACCGAAACGGTCAGCGAGCTGTTTTGCCACCGATTTGTATCCGTCGTGGTTCAACTTGCCGCCATAGATGTCGGTGCCTTCCGCTTCAATGCCGAACACGTCTTTGGCATCCTCTTCGTTCGAAATGCAGACGTCCACGTATTGGCACAGATCGGTCATGGCTTCGCGCGCTTCGGCACGGGTCCACAACTTGCCGCGATAGTTCAAGTCGCAGGAGATCTTCACGCCGCGCGCCTTGGCGGCTTTGCACGCTTCACGGCAGATGTCCACGAGGTTGCTGCCCAGCGCGGGGGTGATGCCGGTGAAGTGGAACCAATCCGCCCCTTCAAAGATGCTGTCCCAATCAAAATCGGACGGCTGTGCTTCCTGAATGGCGGAATGCGCACGGTCGTAAATGCAGACCGAGCCGCGTTGAGAGGCGCCCTTTTCAAGGAAATAGATACCCACGCGATCACCGCCGCGGACAATCTTCGAGGTGTCCACGCCGAAGTAACGCAGGGAATCCACCGCCGCCTGACCAATGGCGTGTTTGGGCAGTTTGGTCACGTAGACGCTGTCCATACCGTAATTTGCCAGCGACACCGCGACGTTGGCTTCGCCGCCGCCGAAGGTGGCTTGCATTTGGTCGTTCTGGAAAAAGCGATAGTACCCGTTGGGGGCAAGACGAAGCATCAATTCGCCGAAGGTTACGATTTTAGCCATTTGTACGTGCCTCCTTCACAATGTCTGCCGACTGACGGCAGAGGTCGGTAATCTCATCCCACTTTTGATTGTCGATCAGGTCAGCGGTGACCATGTACGAGCCGCCGCACGCGCAGATGACAGGGCAGGAGAGGTACTCTTTGAGATTTTTCAGCGAGATGCCGCCGGTGGGCATCACTTTAAACATCGGGAACGGGGCGCTCATCGCCTTGATCTTGGCAAGACCGCCCGATTGTTCGGCCGGGAAGAATTTGAGCACTTCCAAACCGAATTTCAGCGCCGCGTGATAGTCGGTCGGGGTGGTGCAACCGGGATAGATCGGCATTCCCTTTTCGACACAGTAGGTAACCAAGTCGGGATCAAAGCCGGGGGTGACGATGAAATCCGCACCGGCGGCCGCGGCTTTGTCCACGTGTTCACGGGTGAGCACGGTGCCGGCACCCACCAGCATATCGGGGCAGGCTTCGCGCATCAGACGGATGGCAGTATCGGCACCGGCGGCACGGAAGGTGACTTCTGCCACGGGAACGTCACCTGCGCACAGGGCGCGTGCGAGCGGCGCGGCGTCACGCTCGGGGTTGTTCAGTTTAATGACCGGCACCACGCCGATCGCGGAAATGCGTTCATTGATAGTGTTCATAACGATCGCTCCTTTGATTTACAGAGTATCACATCAGGTGACAAAACGCAACAAAAAACGAAAGCACAGCAGAATGTGCATAGTGTTCGACAGAAAGTGCCGATTACACACCCGAATACGCGGAGAAACCGCCGTCGATCGGCAGTACCACACCGGTGATGAAGCCGGCCGCTTTTTCGTTCAGGAGGAACAGAAGACCGCCTTCCAGTTCTTCACTTTCGCCGAAACGCCCCATCGGGGTGGCGGCCAAGATCTTGCCGGTGCGCGCGGTGGGGGTGCCGTCCTCGTTCCACAGCAGTTTTGCGTTCTGCTTGGTGGAGAAGAAGCCGGGCGCGATCGCATTCACACGGATGCCCACGCGCGAGAAGTGCACCGCGAGCCACTGGGTGAAGTTGGAGATCGCCGCTTTGGCACCCGAATAGGCAGGGATCTTGGTGAGCGGCGTGTAGGCGTTCATGGAGGAGATGTTCAGGATGGAACAACCGTCACGCCCCACCATTTGTGCGGCAAATGCCTGGGTGGGGATGAGGGTGCCGAGGAAGTTTAAGTTGAACACGAAACCCACGCCGTCCGCTTCCAGATCAAAGAAGCTCTTGGTGTCGGCATCAATGTCACCGAGCTCAAAATACTCCTTGTCGGTGGTGGCACGGGGGTTGTTGCCGCCGGCACCGTTCACCAAAATGTCGCACGGACCGAAATCAGCGGCCACTTCGGCGGCCACCGCTTGGCACACCGCTTTATCCAGCACGTTGCATGCATAGGCTTTTGCCACGCCGCCTTCTGCCACGATCGCATCTGCCACGGCACGCGCCGCATCCACGTTCAAGTCAAGCAGAGCCACTTTGGCACCTGCACGGGCGAGCACCACGGAAAAATGACTGCACAGCACACCGCCTGCACCCGTAACGACTGCCACTTTACCCGAAAGATCGGTGTTCAAAACATTCGCTTTCATACTCAAAATCTCCTTTAATTCAATTTGTCCAGCATATCCCACACGCCGAGCATATACATAATGCCCAGAGCGCGGTCATACAAGCCGTAACCGGGGCGCACCGTGCCCGGACCTTCGCCCCACAGATGGCGACCGTGGTCGGGACGGATGTAGCCTTCGTATCCGCAGTCGTGATACGCTTTCAGAATATCGAGGATGCCCGTGTCGCCGTCGCAGTCGCGGTGGCTCGCTTCGGAGAAATCGCCGTTTTCAAAGTGTTTCACGTTGCGGATGTGGGCAAACGCGATGCGGTCGCAATGACGGCGCACGATGTCGGCCACACAGGTGTCGGGATTGGCGTTCAAACTGCCGGAGCAAAGGGTCAGGCAGTTGCAGGGGTGATCCACCATTTTGAGGAAACGGTCGATGCTCGGCTCGTCCACCAACAGACGGGGCAGACCGAAGATGTCCCACGGCGGATCGTCCATGTGGATCGCCATTTTGATGTCACATTCTTCGCAGGTGGGCATCAACGCTTCCAGGAAGTATTTGAGGTTCGCCCACAACGTTTCGTGATCCACACCTTCGTAGGCGCGGAACAACTCGTCCAGTTTCGCCATGCGCTCAGGTTCCCAGCCGGGGAAGGACATATTGTATTTTTCGGTGAAATCCAAAATGTAATTCGCCATGGCGTTGTAGTCATCCTGGATCATACCCTTTTCGTAAAACAGCGCGGTGGAACCGTCCCCCACGGGGTGGAACAGGTTGGAGCGCGTCCAGTCGAAGATGGGCATGAAGTTGTAGCAGATGACCTTCACGCCGAACTTGCTCAAATTGCGAATGGTCTGTTTGTAGTTTTCAATGTATTGGTCACGCGTGGGCAGACCGATCTTGATGTCGTCGTGCACGTTGACCGATTCCACCACGTCCATGTTGAACCCATACTCGTCCAACTGACGTTTGACTTCGGCAATCTCGTCGATTTCCCAGATCTCACCCGGCATTTTGTGGTGCAACGCCCACACGATCGAGGTCACACCGGGAATTTGCTTAATGTCCGAAAGGGAGATGTTGTCGTTTCCTTCGCCATACCAGCGAAAGCCCATTTGCATCGGCATACGTATTCCTCCTTACAGCCCAAAGTAGCGCTTGGCGTTGTTATAACAAATATCCTGCACCAGACCGCCGAGGGTGGGAATGTCGGCAGGATATTCGCCGTTTTCCACCCAGCCGCCGATCAGTTCGCACAAAATGCGGCGGAAATATTCGTGACGGGTGTAGCTCAAGAAACTGCGGGAGTCGGTCAGCATGCCGACAAAGTTGCCCAGAATGCTCAAGTTGGCAAGGCTCGTGAGTTGGTCGATCATGCCCTGCTTGGTGTCGTTAAACCACCAAGCACTGCCGTGTTGCAGTTTGCCGGCGATCTCACTGCCCTGGAACGCACCGATGATGGTGTCGAGGAAGGCATTGTCCCCGGCGTCCAAGCTGTACAGAATGGTGCGCGGCAGCGCATTGTTCGCATACAGCGTATCCAACAGTTTTGCCACGGCCGCCGACCCGTTATCGGGACCGATGCAGTCGAAGCCGGTGTCGGGACCTAACGTGCGGAACATCGCGGAATTGGGGTTGCGCAGACAGTTGTAGTGGATCTGCATCGCCCAGCCGCGGCGCGCGTATTCGCCGGCACAGTAGAGGAGCAGGGTGGTTTTGAGCGCCGCCGCTTCATCGGCGGTGACCGCTTCACCGCGAAGCCCCTTCTTCACAATGGCATCCACGGTGGCACGGTCACACAGATTGTACACCGCGTGATCCAAGCCGTGGTCGCTTGCGCGGCAACCGTGTGCCGCAAAATGCTCAATACGGCGACCGAGTGCCGCTTCCAGCGAATCGATGCCGTCGATGGTCACGTCCGCCACAGCCGCGAGCTGTGCTACGTATTCAAGCCAACCGGCTTTGTCGATATTCAGCGCCTTGTCGGGGCGGAAGGAGGGAGCCACCGTGGTGGCGATCGAGGCGTCCGCCGCCAACTTTTCGTGCCATTCCAACGAGTCCACGGGATCGTCGGTGGTACCGATGAAGGCGACGTTGCTCTGCGCGATCAAGCCGCGCACGCCCATGTTGGCTTCCTTCAAACGGGAACAGGTGAGTTGCCACACTTCCTCGGCGGTATCGCCCGAAAGGGTGCCCTCATAGCCGAAATACGCTTTGAGTTCCAAGTGACACCAATGATACATCGGGTTGCCGATGGCACGGGGCAGGGTTTCGGCAAACTTTTGGAACTTCTCACGGTCGGAGGCATCCCCCGTGATGTAGCGTTCCTCCACACCGTTGGAACGCATGACACGCCATTTGTAGTGATCGCCTGCCAACCACACCTGCGTGATGTTTTCGAACTGCTTGTCCTCAAAGATCTCACGGGGATTTACGTGGCAGTGATAATCCACGATTGGCATCGCCGCCGCATAGTCGTGAAACAGCGTGCGCGCCGTGGGGGAGGACAGCAAAAAATCTTTGTCCATAAATGCTTTCATAGCCGAACATCTCCTTTTGACCATAATTACTGCATTTTATATATTTACAGTATATCACAAACTTTTTATGAAGATAATTGCGAAAATTGCTTGACATATTGCAAAACGTGCGGTAATATAAGCAATCATCGAACCCGTAAATGTTTCGTGAGGATCTAAAAAGGGGAATTCTTATGTTGAACAAAGCACAGCGATTTGATCCGCGACAAACCATGCACCGCTCGGAATTTGAGATCTTCCATTACCGCGACACCCATTTGGGTGACGTGGAATTGCATCACCACGATTTTTACGAGGTGTATCTCTTTTTGAGTGGCGAGGTGGACTATTGGGTGGATGGTCGGTTGTATCACCTACAACCGGGTGATTTGTTGCTCATTAACCCGATGGAGTTTCACCGACCCGTGGTAAAAGAGGAAGGCGATGTCTACGAGCGTGTGGTTCTTTGGATTGAAAAAAGTTTTTTGGAAGGGTTTTCTACCGAAAGCGTGAGCCTTACACGGTGCTTTGACCACACGTTGCCCACCCACACCAACCTGATCCGCACCTCGTCGCTGTGGCGATCCAATTTGACCGCGCGAATGAATGCGCTGGTGCGTGAATATTATGGGGACGAATACGGCGGTTTGCTGTGCGCCAAGGGGCTTTTGTTGCAACTGATGGTGGAACTCAACCGCGTCGCATTGCAAAACGAAGACAGCGTGCAACGGGGGGAATCTTCGCCGCTCGTGAGCAAGGTGCTCGCGTATATCGCGGATCATTACGCCGAGGAAATGTCGCTGGAATCGCTGGCGCAACAGTTTTTTGTGAGTAAATATCACCTGTCCCACGAGTTCAGCCGCACGATGGGGATCGGTGTGCATCGGTATATCATTCTGAAACGATTGTTGATTGCGAAACAACTGATGACTGACGGCGTGTTGCCGGGAGACGTGTTTGCCGAATGCGGTTTTCGGGATTATACCAATTTTTACCGCGCATTCAAAGCGGAATACGGCATCAGCCCGCGCGCCTGCGTGGGACGGGATGAGAAGGAATGAAAAATGCCACGGTAACGCTTCAGCGTACCGTGGCATTTTGGCATTATGTCGCAAAAAAATCCTTGTTTTAGGCGAATAATCCCTATGTAATTGTCCCGTTAGGGGTGCTTTTTGTTATCCGACGTGCTCTTTCAAATACACCATTGCTTCGCGGTAGCCTTCAAAGCCGTGGCCTGCAATGGTGGTGAGACAGGCAGCGCGGACATACGAAATTTGGCGAAAATCCTCGCGCCGGCTCACGTCCGAGATATGCACCTCCACGGTGGGGATCGCGACCGCTTTGAGTGCATCGAGCAACGCCACACTGGTGTGGGTGTATGCCGCCGGGTTGAACACGATGCCGTCCACCTGCCCGTATGCCTTCTGAATGCGGTCCACCAGATCCCCCTCGTGGTTGCTTTGATAACAGGTGATCTCCACGTCCAGCTCCGCCGCCCAGACAGCCAGGCGGTCGAGCAGGTCGGCATAGGTGCCGTTGCCGTAGATGGTCGGCTCACGAAGCCCCAACAGATTCAGGTTCGGACCGTTCAAGATTAAGAGTTTCATAAGGTCATACTCCTTTCGGGGCACCGAGCAATGGTGCCGCCTTCAACTGTTTCAGACATTCTGCGACCGTTTGGTCGGGTGTGCCCTCGTTTGCCACGGTCAACTCCGCAAAGCGTTCGTAACGGGGAAGCCGTGCTTCGTACATCGCTGCAAGGGCGGCACGGTCTTTCGACAGGGGACGCCCCTCGGTGGCGAGAGCATCCAGCGGACGGGTGAGCCACACGATGCGACCGTTTTGCGCCAAGGGGGCAAAGTTGCGCTCGTCCAGCACCACGCCGCCGCCCGTGGCAATCGCCGCACCGCCGTGCTTGCCGCATTCTTCGGTGATGCGGCGTTCCCAATCGCGCAACAGCGCTTCGCCGCCCTGTCGAAACAGGTCGGGGATGGAGCAGCCTGCGGCACGGACGATTTCTTCGTCCAGATCCACAAACCGCAGATTGAGTTCTTCTGCCAGCCGCTTGCCCACAGTGGATTTGCCGCTGCCCGGCATGCCTGCCAGCACCACGTTGGATTGCCGCGCGGTGAGGGTGCCGAGCACCTCTTCGGTCTTTTCGTCGGGAATGGGTTTGCCCGTAAACAGTTCCGCCGCCACCTTGGCCTGTGCCACCAACATGGGCAGTCCGTTACAGCAGGGGATGCCGCGCGCTTCGGCTTCCAGCATCAAGGCGGTGCGCAGAGGGTTGTAGATCATATCCACAAAGCCTTCGCAACGGGGAAACCGTGAAAGCGACAACACGCTGTCGGGACAGTGGGGATACATCCCCACGGGGGTGGTGTTGACCACCAGTTCGGCATCCGCATAGGCGGCGGTATCCTCATACGACACGGTGGTGTCGGTGAGGGTGCGCGAGAGGATCACCGTATCGCGCACGCCGAGATCGCGCAGGACCGCCTGCACCGTGCGGCAGACACCGCCGTTGCCGAGCAGGGCGGCCTTTTTGCCGCGCGGATCGATGCCGGCATAGCGAAACAGCCAGCAGAGTCCTGCATAATCGGTGTTGTGTCCCGTGATGCGGCGTTGTTCATCATACACCAGTGTGTTCACACTGCCGATGGCTTTCGCCGCGGGGGACAGGTCGTCGCACAGCGGCACCACCGTCTGCTTGTAGGGGATGGTGACGTTTAAACCGCCGATGTCGGGACGACGAATGAAGGCGGCGATCGCTTCTTCCTCCATTTCGAACAGACGGTAGTCATACTCCGCCAGTGCGTTGTGGATGGGGGGCGAAAAACTGTGTTCCAACGTTTTGCCGAGTAATCCGTAAAGCATAAAGCGCCTCCTTAGATCTGCTCGCTGTAGTTGCCCAAAAACGCGAAGATCTCGCATTCACGGGCAAGGCTTTGCAACAGGGTGACCACCTCGGGGGAGAGCACCGATGCTTCAAAATCAAAATAAAACAAGAATTCAAAGTCGCGCCCGGGCAGGGGGCGGCTTTCCAATTTCGTGAGGTTTAGCCCTAAGGCGGAAAATTTTGCAATCAGTTCATACAGACCGCCCGGACGGTGCGGTGCGCTGAGCATCAGGCTGATGCGGTTGGCGCCCGGATAGATGTGCAGATCCTTTTGGATGCAGATGAACCGCGTGTGGTTGTTATCGCTGTTTTGAATGTGTTCGGCAATCGGTTTCAAGCCATACAGTGCCGCGCATTGCGGCGAGGCGATGGCGGCAATGTCGTGCCGTCCCGATTGCGCCACCGTTTGTGCTGCCACGGCGGTGTTGGGTGCCACCGTGACGTTGATGCCCGGCAGGCTCTTCAAAAACGCGCCGCATTGGCCGATCGCCTGCTCGTGCGAGGTGATCTCGCGGATGTCCCGGAGTTTGGTGCCGGGCAGGGCGAGCAACTGGTGATTCACGTTCAACCGCACACTGCGGATGATGTGGAATTTTTTGCTTTTCATCAGTTCATACACCGCGCTGACCGAGCCGTTGGAACTGTTTTCGATTGGCAACACACCGTAACGGCACAAGCCGCTTTCCACCGCGTCGAACACGTCCTCGAACGAGCGGAAATACAAGAGGTCTCCTGCCGGAAAAAGGCGGCACGCCGCTTGGGAGGAATACGCGCCTTCCACCCCTTGGCAGGCAACGGTGCCGTCGGTGGGGAACAGCGGAGGTGTTTCGGCAAGGGCGCGGCGGATCTCCTCGGTCAGTTCGCCTTCTTCGGTGAGCAGTTGTTCTTGGTGGGAACAACTGAGGTCGATCAAGGTGGAATAGAGCATACGGGCGTAACCCGAAAATTCACCGGCTTCTTTTGCCACGTGGGACAAAATGGCGCGTTCGCGTTCGGGATGGCGAAGCGGCAAATTCTGCCCACGCTTGCATTCCGCCACTTCCCCTGCCAGTTCCATACGGCGGCAGAACGCTTGCAACAAGACTTTGTCGGTTTTGTCAATCTCCACACGGATTTCATCCAGCGTCATACGATCACATCCCCTTTGCTTTCCAGTAACATATCGAGTAGTGTGAGTGCCACGGCGGCTTCCACCACGGGCACGGCGCGCACCGCCACACACGGGTCGTGGCGCCCTTTAATCGCCAGCGTTTCCACCTCTCCCGTGGACAGGCGCAAGGTCGCTTGCGGTTTGGCAATGGAGGGGGTGGGCTTGAACGCCACGCGCAACATGAGCGGCATACCGTTGGTGATACCGCCCACAATGCCGCCGGCATGGTTGGTGGCGGTGACGATGCGGTCGCCGTCCTTGCGGTAGGGGTCGTTGTGCTCACTACCGCGCATGTGAGCGGCGGCAAAGCCTGTGCCGAACTCCACACCGCGCACGGCAGGAATGCCGAACAAATTGGAAGCCAAACGGTTTTCCGCGCCGTCATACAGCGGTTCGCCCAATCCCCACGGCAAGCCGATGGCGGCACATTCCACCACGCCGCCCACCGAATCGCCGTCGGCGGCGGCTTCGCGGATGACCGCTGTCATGCGTGCGGCCGCCTCTTCGCTCAAGGTGGCAGGGGTGACGGCGGCAGGGCGACGCAGGTCATCTGCCGTGACGTTCACGGGATCAAACGGGGTGTCCCATTCGGTTCCCACACACGCCAGATGTGCGCCGACCGTAATGCCGTTTTTTTGAAGGATCTGCAGGGCAATACCGCCTGCCACACACATCGGGGCGGTCAACCGTGCGGAAAAATGTCCGCCGCCGCGCAGATCGATCGATTCGCCGTATTTCATTCTGGCAGGCAGATCGGCGTGGGAGGGACGCGGTTGATCCAACAAGTTGGCATAATCCCCTGAACGGGTGTTGGTGTTTTGAATGACGGCACACAGCGCGTCCCCGTTGGTTTTGCCGTCGGTGAGCCCCGAAAGAAAGAGGGGGGCATCCGCTTCACGGCGCGGTGTGGACAGCATACCGCCCGGTGCGCGGCGCGCCATGAAACGGGCAAGAGCATCCATATCCACCGCGAACCCGTTGGGGAAACCTTCCGCTACCACGCGGATATTCTCGCCGTGGGATTCGCCCGACACGGCAACTTTCAAGCGTTTGCCGAACTGTGACGTCATTTCACACGCCCTCCTAACTGTTCGTAATGGGTGAAAAAGGCAGGGTAGGATTTTCCCACCGCCTCGCTTTGCAAAATCGTAACGTCGCCGTGTGCCACGGTGGCGGCCAGCGCCGCCGCCATCACCAGGCGGTGATCGTTTTGGCTGTCCGCCGTACCGCCGCCGATCGCGCCGCCGTGGATGATCAGACTGTCCTCCGTTTCCTCCGCTTTCACACCGAGGGAGGTGAGCAGTGTCGCCATACCGTGAATGCGATCGCATTCCTTCAAACGGCAACGGGCGGCGTTGAAAAGCCGTGTGGTGCCGTGTGCCGTCGCCGCGACAACGGCGAGCGGAGGGAGCAGATCGGGGATGTTTTCCATATCCACCTCAATGCTCTGCAATGCGGCAGGGGAAACGGTAACGGCATCCCCTACCCAATGCACGGCGGCGCCAAACTGCTGTAACAGCGAAACAATCGCGCGGTCGCCCTGCGCGGAGTGGGCATCCAAGCCCGTGAGGGTGAGAGGACGGCTGACTGCCCCCATACACAGCCAAAACGCCGCGTTGGACCAATCCCCTTCCAACGTAAGGTCGGGGGGAGTATGGTAGGGCACAGCGTTTGGTGTAAAGGTGTTCCCATTGACATCAATTTTCACGCCGAAGCGTGCCATGGTGCAGAGAGTCATATCCACATACCCCACCGACTGCAGGGGGGTGGACAGCACAACGCGCGACGGTTCGTCGCTGCGCGGCAATGCCAGCAACAGCCCCGTAATGTACTGGGACGAAACGTCCCCCCGAATGGTGAGATCGCCGCCCGACAGCCGCCCGTGCAAGGTGAGCGGCAGGGAAGGGGCAGAGGCAGTCACGCCGTGAGCTGATAAGGTGGTGAGCAGTTCACCAACGGGGCGCCTTGGCAAACGCCCGTGCCCGACAAAGGTGGCATCGCAACCGAGCGCCGCCGCGATCGGCAACAAAAACCGTAGGGTAGAACCGCTTTCGCCGCAATCCAACACGGGCGATTTCGTGGGGGTAGTTATCGGGGATACACTGCAGATGCCGTTTTTAAGTGTGATGGTGGCGCCAAGTGCCGAAAGGCAGGAAATGGTGGCATCAATATCCGCCGAGGTGGCGGCAAGTGGAAAGGCAGTTGCCTTGTCACTCAAAGCGGCACAGATCAGAACACGGTGGGCATCCGATTTGGAGGGGGTGGCCGCCAGCGTGCCGCCGATGGGAGAGGGAGAGAGGGTCACGGTCATGTCACGCGTCGCTCCCTTCTGCGATCCATTGGGCGAGGTCGCAGACCGCGATCTCGTGCAGGGCGCAATCGCCGATCGTGTGGGGGACAATTAAGGTGAGGGTGTTGCCGCGGCGCTTTTTGTCGCGCAGGGCAACGGTCATCAAGTCTTCGGCGGCGTAGGGATTTTCGGTGGGCAGACCGTGCGCGCGCAACACGGCAATCAGCCGTGCGGCATCCTCTGTGGCGCACAACCCACGCTTGGCGGCGGCACGGGCGATGACCGCCATACCGATGGCGACCGCCTGACCATGTGCCAGTGTGAAATCACTGCACTGTTCCACCGCGTGCCCCACGGTGTGCCCCAAATTCAACAGTTGGCGGCAACCGTTATCCTGCTCGTCCTGTTCCACAATGTGCGCCTTGTATCGAATGCAACGGGCAACCGCATCCGCAAGGTCGATCGCCGCGGAATTCTCCAGCGAGGAGAACAGCGCCGGGTCGGACAACATAGCGGTTTTCACGGTTTCCGCCATCCCGTTTTGCCGTTCCAAGGGGGGCAGGGTTTGAAAGGTGGCGGTATCGCACAGTACACCGAGCGGCTGTTTGAACGCACCCACCAGATTTTTCCCTGCCGCAAGATCCACCCCCGTTTTGCCGCCGACAGCGGCATCCACCGCGGCAAGCAAGGTGGTGGGCATGGTCACGTGGGCGATGCCGCGCAGATACACCGCCGCGGCAAATCCGGCGAGATCGCTCACCACGCCACCACCCAACGCCGCGACCACATCGGTGCGCGTGAGGGCGTGCTGTGCCATGTGTTCAAGCAAATCCACCAACGTAGCGGTGGATTTGGAAGGTTCACCGTGTGGAAACACAAAGCGGTGCACGGTGAATCCTGCCGCAGTGAGGCTCATCTCCACCGTATCGGCGTACAACGCGTTCACGGTGTCATCCGTCACCAAGGTGACGGTGCAGGGGCAGTGCAGCCTCAAAAGCCATTCACCGCTTGCGGCGAGCAACTCTTGCCCCACCGTGACGGTGTAGTTCACCGAGGAACGGACGGGGATGCGATCGGTAACAGTCATCCGTTGTGACTCCTTTCGGCTTCCATAGTGGCGAGTTTTTGCAAACGTCCTTCACGCAACAGCGCATACAATGCATCCGCATCCTCGCCCTTCAATGCATCGGCGTACCGTTGCAGATGTGTGATCACCAGATCCAGTTCCGCTGCCAAATGATCCTTGTTTGCCAAGAACAGGGCGGTCCACATGGTTTCATCCAGCAGGGCCACACGGGTCAGGTCCTTAAAACTGCCTGCCGAAAAACCGCTGTGGATCAGAGCGGTGGGGGATTTGACGTAGGCACTCGAAATAATGTGTGCAAGTTGAGACGTGTAAGCGATGGTGCGATCGTGTCCGTCGGGATCGGAGAAACGCAACTCCGCAAACCCGGCCGTGAGAAACAGATCTTTGAGCATCGAGAGGGTCATAATGTCGGTGGTCTCATCGGGAGTGAGAATCATGGATGCACCGGCAAACAGATCGATCGAACTGTTATCGAAACCGCTGCATTCACGACCGGCCATCGGGTGACCACCGACGTAGATAAAGCCGTTTTCTTTGGCAAGGGGAGCCAGTACGTCGTGCACCGCACGTTTCACACCGCACAGATCCACCAGCACCGCCCCTTTTTTCATCAACGGGGCGATGCGTGCCGCTTCCTTAACCAGCACCTGCGGAATCAGCGCCAACAACACGAGATCACATTCGCCGAGCATATCGTCGGTGAGGCGAGCGGCTACGGCTTCGCTGAGCAAGGCTTTGGACATGGTGTCCTCATTCGTGTCCAATCCCCAGACCGTGTGATCGGTGTTTTGGGAGATGGCACGTGCCATCGAACCGCCGATCAGACCGAGACCGATAATACCGATTTTCATGTTGCTCGCTCCTTATACGTTTGCCATGGCGGCACGCAGGGTGGCCACTTGGGTGGACAGTTTGGTGAATGCTTCGGGGGTGAGGGATTGCGGACCGTCACACAAGGCGTGCGCCGGGTCGTTGTGCACCTCGATGATGAGACCGTCCGCACCGGCGGCGGTGGCGGCCATGGACAGCGGCGCCACCAAACGCGCCACACCGGTGGCGTGGCTCGGGTCGATCACCACGGGCAGGTGAGTGCGCCCGTGCAACACCGGCACGGCGGAAATATCCAGCGTGTTACGAGTCACGGTTTCGAAGGTGCGAATACCGCGTTCGCACAGCACCACGTTCGGGTTGCCGCCTGCCAGGATGTATTCCGCGCTCATCAGCAGTTCCTCAATGGTGGAGGACAGACCGCGTTTGAGCAGAATGGGTTTGTTGGTGTGACCGAGTTTTTTGAGCAGTTCGAAGTTTTGCATGTTGCGTGCACCGACTTGGATCATATCCACGTTGTCGAACAGCGGCAACTGCTCGGCATCCATAATTTCGGTGACGATGGGAAGCCCTGTTTTCTCCTGCGCTTCCAAAAGCAGGCGAATGCCTTCGCCGCGCATACCCTGGAAGGAGTAGGGGGAGGTGCGCGGTTTGAACGCGCCGCCGCGCAACATGTTGGCGCCGCCCGCTTTCACCGCCGCCGCCACTTCACAGATCTGTTCTTCCGATTCCACCGAACAAGGGCCGGCGATCATGGCGAAATGTCCGCCGCCGATCAAGGTCGGCGTGCTGTTTTTGCCGCCGATGGTGATGACCGTGTCGTCGGGGTGGAATTTGCGGTTGGCGTTCTTATACGGCTCTTGAATACGCTTGACATCTTCCACGATGTCCAACGCACGAATAAGGTTGATGTCCAAAGTGGAGGTATCGCCGATAAGACCCAAAATGGTTTGCGTCGTACCGACGGTGGGATGCACCTCGATGCCGCGCCCTTCCAGCCACTGCACCAGATTCTCCAGTTGTTTTTCGTTCGGATTGGATTTTAACAAGACGACCATAACAAATTCCTCTTTTCTTGAAATTCAGAATGAAAAAAGGCTTTACAGCGGGTGCTGCAAAGCCTTTGGTGTGCGATAATCTCTTAACCAAGAGTGCGATCGCTGCTTGCAGACAAACCCGAAGAAACCTTACCGAAAAAGCCGGTAAAGTAACGCTCAAAATAATATTCGGTTGCAAACAACGAGTTTTTCATAAACAACGCTCCTGTTTTGAAACCTGCCAACACTCTGTATGCACATAAGTATAGCACGATTTTTTGGTTTGTCAAGAGAAATTTTGCCATATTAAAGCGATAAATCGAAAAATTCAAAAGTGGAAAAGAGGGAGGCGACGGACGGGCGAGCGAGGGCACCGTATCTACGGTGCGAAGAGGTTATCACACGCGTGTCTTGGTATCGGTCTGCCCGAGAATATAGTCGATGGACACACCGTGGAAATTCGCAAGTTTGATCAGAATTTCGGTGGGGATGTCCAACTCACCGCGTTCGTAATTGCTGTATACCCGTTGACTGCAAGACAGGATAATGGAATATGCGGTCTCCGATGTTGAGAAGATTCTTGAATCCAATATGTCAACCGAAGAAATGTAGGATGCGGTTGATGATGTCTATGATGTGATATATGACGATGCAAGCGACGATGTTTTGGATGGAATATATGATGAAATTATGGACGAAATGTATGATATGTTCTACTCCGGTGTCTTGGAAGATGGCTATCGCTCTATTGGATATTCCGAGTGGTCTGAGTTACGATTGGATGAGTATGATCGATGGTCCGACACCCGCTCGGATTGTTATGACGAATGGTCGGATTTTCGATCCGATATTTACGATTTTTACTCCGACGATTACGACGTGGCGCGCATTGCCCGTTCGGTGGGGTATGAGGACGTGTTTGTGTTTTCCCACGCATTTAAAAAGGAATTCGGACAAAGTCCCACGCAGTTTCGACAAACACGGTAAACGAAATAACGCGGATTGGAAGAAATTTCTTGCAAACCTATTGACAAAGTGCCAAAATGGGGCTATAATGAAATTGTGAAGAGAACAAACGTTCTCTTTTCTTTTGTTCAAAATTTGCGCAGCGCAAACAAAGAGAGGTGAGTTGTACGACGGTCGGAGAATTGAATGAGCGGCTTTGTGGGGTTTCGCCCGAACGGGACGTGGTGATCGGTGCCGATCTGCAGGGGGAGTGGATGTCCTCCTTCCCGGGGATTGAGGAACGGGCGGTGGTATGCGGCTATTATGCCGTGGACAAGGTGTGTGTGGACAACGAGGTGATATTGATGACGGGAGAGGAAGTGCTCCTTTAATTTTAGCAAAGGGTTTGCATAGCGCAAAATGGAGGTGTAACCATGGATAAGCGATTGGAACGGCGCACGATAGAGGACGTGAAGGAGGCGGTACGCCGTGCCGAGGACTATGCCACCGCGCACAAAGTGCCGCTGACGGTGGAGCGGTTGGCGGCAGAACTCAACATATCGGTGGCGGCGTTGCGCCGCTATTTGGATGACGGGTACACACCGCGCGGACGGACACGGGCGGTGGTGGAGGCGGTGCGCCGTGCGGCAGGGCAGGCGACCGCCAGTGTGATGGAATATGCCCTGACACGCGGCAGCAGTGCGAATATGCACATGATGTATTTGAAACAGTATGCCGGATACGGCGAGGAAACGGCGGTGTGTGAGCCGGTGGTGTTTGAAGGAACAGAGGAGATATGAAAAGAATGAAGGATATGATTGAAGAGTATCGCCGCGCGCTCAAAAAACTGTATGAGCGACGGGAGGAACTGTGTCGTGATATGTTGAACAAAGGGCAACGGTTACGGGTGCTGGACGAGGAGATCGAAGAAACCGAAGAAGCGCTGATGTATATGAGGGAGTATGCGACGGTATGAGGATATACATGCCGAAGGTGGTGGGTGGAGGGTACGGGGAGTTTTGGCGATGTCGCAAACGGTATCGGGTGGTGAAGGGCGGCAAGGCATCCAAAAAATCCAGCACCACGGCGCTGTGGTATATCTATCATTTGATGAAATATCCCGAGGCGAATTTGTTGGTGGTGCGGCAGGTGTACAACACCCATGCCGATTCAACCTTTGCGCAGTTGCGGTGGGCGATCCGCCGTTTGGGGGTGGAGGGGCTGTGGGAAGCGGTGCGTTCTCCCCTCGAATTGCGGTATAAACCCACAGGACAGCGCATTTTGTTTCGCGGATTCGACGATCCGTTGAAACTCGCTTCGGTGACGGTGGAAAAGGGGTATCTCTGCTGGGTGTGGATCGAAGAGGCATTTGAGATCCCGAGCGAATCGGATTTTATGAAATTCGACCTTTCTGCGCCGCGCGGTGCGGTGCCGCCCCCGTTGTTTAAGCAGACCACCATCACCTTTAACCCGTGGAACGAGGGGCATTGGCTGAAAAAGCGGTTTTTTGACACGCCGCACGACGAGGTGTTTGCCATCACCACCAATTATCTCACCAATGAGTTTTTGGATGAGACCGATCGCGTGATGTATGAGGAAATGAAACTACACGATCCGCGCCGTTACGCGGTGGTGGGGCTTGGCGAGTGGGGTGTCACCGAGGGGTTGGTGTTTGATAACTGGCGTGTGGAGGCGTTTGATACGGATGCCCTTTTGCGAGGGGAGGAGGCGTGGAAATTCCGCTGTGTGTACGGGTTGGACTACGGATACTCCAACGACCCGACGGCGTTTGTTGCGGCGGCAGTGAACAAAGCGGATCGCAAGTTGTATATCTTTGATGAGTTTTATCAAAAGGGAATGCTCAACTCGGATATTGCACGGGAGATCGTGCGGCACGGATATCAAAAAGAGCGGATCCGTGCGGATTCGGCCGAGCCGAAATCCAATGCGGAATTGCGGCAATACGGTATTGCACGGGTGATTCCTGCCGAAAAAGGGGCAGACAGTGTGTTGAACGGCATTGCCCACATACGGGAATACGCCATCACGGTGCATCCGCGCTGTGTATACACAGCGGCGGAACTCGCGAGCTATCGGTGGGAGACCGATCGCGTAACGGGACGGGGATGCAACCGCCCGTGCGACAGCGATAACCATTTGATGGATGCCCTGCGCTATGCAATGGCGGACGTGCGGCATTTCCATCCGAAGCAGGAACAAGCGGACGGCCGCCGCCGTCCGACGATATACGGTGGCGTGACCGCCCGTGATTTCAAAGGAGGTTGGACGTAAATGATGTGGGTGTACGGTATAGCGTTACTGTTGGTGGTGGCGGCATTGCTGCTGTTTCGCGGTGACAAAACGTCAGAGCCCGTGCAGGAGGACGACAGCGCACGGATGGAGCGGTGTCGCCGTGCGGCGGCGATGCGCAATTTTTGGGCGTATGACGGCACCGAGCAAACCGATGCGGAGGAGTTGGCGGTGCAGTTGTATCATAAAGGAAAGGGGAGAGATGCGTGAGCGAACACGCGTGGTCTGCACCGCAGACGGTGCAGGGAGAATACAAACGGGGAACGGAGTATAAAAACAATTTCGGTGCCAAAGGAATGTATGAACAAAACCGCATCAACGAGCGGTTTTATGCCGGTGACCAATGGCACGGTGCGAGTGTGGGGGCGGATCGCCCGTTGGTGCGTTACAACATCATTAAGCGAATCGGCGAATACAAGCAGGCAGTGATCGGGTCAAGCCCTGTGTCGGTCAACTTTTCGGCGGAGGGCGTGCCCAATACGGTGGCGTTGCAAGGGGACGTGCGGCGTATGCGTGAGGAGATCGCCGCTCGTCCCGTCGGCGGTCTTTCGGAGATTCCCCACATGGGGGACGAGCGTGTGCCCACCACCGAGGAAGTGAATTTGGTGATGTCGGCCATGAGCGACTTCTTTCGCGTGCAGGCGGAACGGTTGCAACTGGACGATAAAAAGGAAAGGGTGTTGCGTAACGCCTACAATTCCGGCACGGGGGTGCTGTATACCTACTGGGACCCGACGGTGAAAACGGGGTTGTATGCCGATGAAAATCGCCGCACCCCCATCACGGGGGACATCGCCTGCGAAGTGCTGGACATTGAAAACGTGTATTTCGGCGACCCGACCGATGACGACGTGCAACGGCAACCCTTCATTATCGTGGCCAACCGCCAAACGGTGGATGCCGTGCGTCGCGAAGCCAAAGCGCACGGGGTGGCGGATGAGGAGATCGAGCAGATCAAGGCGGACAGCACCACCGAATATATGGCCGGTGAACTGGGTGCGGACGGTGACCGCCATGGGGTGGACAAGGTGACGGTGCTCACAAAGTTTTATAAAGAGTGGGATGCATCGGGCACCTGCCGCGTGATGGCGGTGAAGGTGTGCGATGACGTCACGGTGCGCCCCGTGTGGGATACGGGACTTCGCCGTTACCCGTTTTCGGTGTTCTTGTGGGAACGCCGCCGCAACTGCGCCTACGGTGACAGCGAGGTCACCTACTTGATCCCCAACCAGATCGCG
>JAZONO010000044.1:0-7764 GCA_045654545.1 Acutalibacteraceae bacterium | reverse complement strand
ACCACTAAGGCTACCACCAAGGCTACCACCACTACCACTGTTGCTCCGACCACCGCTGCTCCGACCACCGTTGCTCCGACCACCACGACCACGGGTAGCGGCAGCACCACGACAACGACTACCACCACGACGAGCACCATCCCCACCACGACCACGGTCGCAGAGGAAACGCCCACGACCACGACTGTGCCGGAGGATGACACCACGACGGCCGCGACCACCACGACCACGACCGAAGCGCCGACTGTGACCACAGCGGCACCGAACAACGAAGCCCCTGCGGCATAAATCCGATATTACCGAAAGGACACATAAACCTGTATGAGTACCACTCTCGCCGCATTCGGCGATCTGCAACTGACCGAACCGGTCGTGCGTGCATTACATAAAATGGGGATCGAACATCCCACCCCCGTGCAACAGCAAGCGATTGGCCCGATGTTGGACGGAAAAGACATCATTGCCAAAGCACCGACCGGCACGGGTAAGACCTGTGCATTCGGTATTCCGCTTTTGGAATGTGTGGATCTGCATTCGAGCGAAATTCAAGCGGTGGTGCTCTGCCCCACTCGCGAATTGTGTCAGCAGATCACCGATGAACTGCGCGATCTCGCCACCTTTATTCCGGGCGTGCGCATCGCCGCCATTTACGGCGGACAAAAAAATATGAACCGCCAAGCCGCCACCTTGCAAAAACATCCCCACATTGTGGTGGCAACCCCCGGTCGTTTGCTCGACCACATGGGGCGCGGCAACGCCGATCTCGGCAACGTGTACACCGCCGTGCTGGACGAAGCGGACGAAATGTTGAAAATGGGCTTCATCCGTGACGTGCGCAAGATTTTGAACGCCACCCCTTCCGATACGCAGGTGGTGATGTTCTCTGCCACCATTTCACGCGAAGTGATGGACGTGGCGTATGAGTACCAGCGCGGCGCGGTGGAGATTTCGGTGGAGGCAGAAGGCGACAACCGCCCGAACATCGCACAGTATTCCTTCGCGGCGGATTCGGCAGAACAACGTCTGTCGGCGATGGTGCAACTGATCGACACCCTCGCACTCAAACGCGTGATGGTTTTTGCAAACACCAAAGCCACGGTGCATTGGTTGAACAAACGCCTGCGTGCCGACAACCGCTCTGCCGATTGTTTGCACGGCGACATTCCGCAAGCCGGACGCAATCACGTGATGGCCGGGTTCCGTGAAGGGAAATTTGAAATCCTCACCGCCACCGACGTGGCGGCACGCGGCATTGACGTGGACGACGTGGAAGCGGTGTTCAACTACGACCTGCCGGAGGAAAACGAGTATTATCTCCACCGCATCGGGCGCACGGGACGCGCCAAACGGCACGGCATGGCGTTTTCCTTCGTCACCATGCGCGACGAATTCCGTTTGAGAGACATCAAACGCTATTGCCATTCGGATATCACGCCGATTCATTTTGATGAGAACGGGCATCCCGTCACCGAGGACGGAGAAAAGTTATAAACGCCTGCATCAACAACCGAAAAAACCACCCACCGTAAGACAGGTTATGGATGGGGATTGGATAGTGCGCCTTGGCTCCCCTTGTCAGGGGAGCTGTCGAGCGAAGCGAGACTGAGGGGTAGTCCTTTCGTAGTGGCGTTTTACCGTAGACAATCCCCCAGTCATTCGCCCACCCGTTTCACGGGCGGCGAATGCCAGCCCCCTTTAACAAGGGGGCCAAGGGTCACAGCCACTTTCGAAGTGGTGTGAATATTCACAAAACAAACAGAGAGGATGTATGTTCGACGATACATCCTCTCTAATTTTATCCCTAACTCCACCCACCGTACGGTGGGTAGTTTTCTTTATTTCTCCGGTGCTTTCAACACCGCCACCACGTCGTGTTCATACAACACAGCGGTGTAATCCGCATCCGTATACCGTGTCAACACCTGATCAAAGGAACTGTCACGGTAGCCGGGACGCAGGTCGATCACGGCATACTCCGTATCGGTTTGCAGATGATAAAAATCTTCATACAGCACCTCCCGTTGCGCCAGATGCGGCAACAGGAAGGTGGAACAGGTCACCGAGGCATCCTCCGGCACCAATGCCAAGGCGGCATCCATTTTGCGGCAGGTTTCTCGGTTATCCTCAAAACGGGTGACCGCCCCCTGTACCGATGGCCAGAACACCATGGCATACAACATCACGGTGGCGAGTGCCGTCCACGCCACCGCGCTGCGCCGTGCAGGCGGTTGGTAATCCGCCGCGTTCAGCACGCAAGTATACAGCAAGAACGCCGCCACGCCGAAAGAATATTGGAACCCGATGTCGTATTGATACACCCAATTGGACAAGAGGTTCACCACCACGGGCAGGAACAGCACGTACCGCGCCACGTGTTTGCCGCTGAACAGCAACGCGGCAAGCGGCAACACCGTCTGCACCAGATACCACAGTTTGCCGAAGGGGGCTTCCTCCGTGCCGTAAAACAGCCGGCTCAAGAACAGTCCCGGATTGACCACCATGGTTTTCACCATCGACCAAAGACCGCCGTCGTTGTATTGATAGTCGCTGTAACGGGTCACCATGCCGCCCGTGCCAAAGGTGTCCAGCAACCACAGCGCCGCCGCAAACCACAAAAGTGCCAACCCGATGAGCATTGTGCCGCGCCGCCAATCGCGGTGTGCCGCCATCACGTACAACCCGAAGATCCCCACAAACACGGTGGCATCTTCCTTCACCGTAAACACGGCGAACGCCGCCGCAAACAGCCACGCCGTCTTTTTGTATTCATAGGCGCAGAACATCCACAAAAGCAACGGCACCAAAAAGCAGTTTTCGTGCAGGTCGTAGTTGCACCCCGTGGACAGCACGGGATAGGTGGCATAGAGAAGCGACAGCACCATGCAGGTCTTGTCCGACAGCCCTTTTTTCTTCGCAATCAAAAAGAGCGGAAACACACCGCTCGCCACCACCACCGCTTGTCCGATCGCCAGCGTGTAAGGCGAGGGGAACACCATGTAAAACGGCAACAGCACGTAATAGATCGGGGAAATGTGCACCGCAAAGTGGGAAAGCAAGCCGTTGCGCTCGCAGGTGGTCAGCGGCAACCCCGTTTCTTTCATGTTGTGGAACATCTGGCAGAAGATGCCGAAATCGAAATTGGGGGTTATATAGGCGGCGTGGCGCAGGCAACCGAACACCGACAGTACCGCCGCCGTCGCCAAAAACATACCCCCACAAAACGCAAGGGGCACGCCACGCGGCACACGCAACCGCGGCATGGAGAGCAGATCCTGCTGTTTGACATAACAGAACACCAAACCCGTAATCGCCGTCAGCACCAAGAAGAGGTATAAACTCCGCACCCCTTCCATTTTGGCAGAAAGGGCGAATGCCAACGCGCACACACCGCTCACCGCGGTGCGCGGTGCCCATTTCCATTGCGGAAGCCATGCCGCCATCGCCACCACCAGCAAGCCGCCGAAACACACCACCGAAAGCGCCGGCCAAAGCGGAATGTTCTGCCCGAAGGGGATGTGCCAAAAGGCATCCTTTCGCCACAGCACCACCACTGCGGCCGCCCACAGCCACACGCCGAGGAACGCCTGCACCCATTGCGACGGTGCAATGCGGCGCAACGCCTTGCCCACTTGTGCGAGTCCTTTCATTCAGTCGCCCTCCTCTCTATTATGTATAATACCTTATTATACCCGTCGGTAACGCGGTTTTTCATTTTCTCACCCTATCATACCATATTTATACAGAGGGCGCAACCGCCTTTTTGCTTTCACGGTTAAAAGCGCTAAAATTTTGCTTGACCTTTTGACAAAAAGCGAGTATACTCTTTTTATTACAACCTTTGGTCACAGGAGGACCCGAAATGCCGATTACAGAACTGTTGGAACGCAACGCCCGTGAATTCGGGCAAGAGGTTGCGTTGGTGGAGTTGAACCCTCGCCTGCCGGAAGAAAAGCACATGACGTGGAAGGAGTATCCGCTCATTCAGTCGAATGCGCGTGAGCCGTTCCGTTCGGAATTGACGTGGGATGCGTTTGATAAAAAGGCCAACCGCTTGGCAAACCTGTTGCTTTCGCGCGGGATCCGTAAGGGCGATAAAGTGGCGATCTTGTTGATGAACTGTCTGGAATGGTTGCCGATCTATTTCGGTGTGTTGAAGGCCGGCGCCCTCGCCGTGCCGCTGAACTACCGTTATGCGGCGGATGAAATTCGCTATTGCCTGCAACTGGCGGATGCGGACGTGCTCATCTTCGGGCCGGAATTCATCGGTCGTGTGGAATCCATCTGCGATTCCCTGCCGCGCGTGCGCTATTCCTTCTACGTGGGGGACGATTGCCCCTCCTTTGCGGAAAGTTACGATCGCTTGGTCGGCTATTGCGCGGATTGTGCACCGCAGGTGCCGCTCACCGAAGCGGACGATGCGGCGATCTATTTCTCCTCGGGCACCACGGGTTTTCCGAAGGCGATTTTGCACAACCACGAAAGCCTCTCCCATGCGTGCAAGGTGGAGCGGGCGCATCACGGGCAGACCCGTGACGACGTGTTCTTGTGCATTCCGCCGCTGTATCACACGGGTGCAAAAATGCACTGGTTCGGCAGTTTACTTGCCGGCAGTCGTGCGGTGTTGCTCACCGGTATCAAGCCCGAATGGATCTTGCAAGCCGTGTCGGAAGAGCAGTGCACCATCGTGTGGTTGCTGGTGCCGTGGGCACAGGATATTTTGGATTCCATGGATCGCGGTGATATTGATCCTGCTAACTATTCGCTGGATTGCTGGCGGTTGATGCACATCGGTGCACAGCCTGTTCCTCCCTCGCTCATCAAGCGGTGGCAGGACCGCTTCCCCCATCATCAATACGACACCAACTACGGTCTGTCCGAATCCATCGGTCCCGGTGCGGTGCACCTGGGTGTGGAAAACATCCACAAGGTGGGCGCCATCGGCAAGGCCGGGCTCGGTTGGGAGACGCGTATCGTGGATGAAAACGGCAACGACGTGGCACAAGGTGACGTGGGCGAACTCATTTTGCGCGGCCCCGGCGTGATGACCTGCTATTACAAAGACGAAAAAGCCACCGCCGAGACCCTGCGTGACGGCTGGCTGTACACGGGCGATATGGCGGAATGCGACGAGGATGGCTTCATCTATCTCGTGGACCGCAAGAAGGACGTCATCATCACGGGCGGTGAAAACCTGTATCCCGTGCAGATCGAAAACGTGTTGCGTAAGATCGAAGCGGTGAAGGATGCCGCCGTGATCGGTCTGCCGGATAAACGTCTGGGCGAAATTGCCGCCGCCATCATTGAAGTGAAGGAAGGCTACACCCTCACCGAGGAGGAAGTGGCAGACTTCTGCCTGTCCATGCCGCGGTATATGCGCCCCCGCAAGATCATTTTTGCGGACATGTCGCGCAACCCCACCGGCAAGATCGAAAAGCCGCGCCTGCGTGAACGCTATTGCGGCGACCGCTTGGTGGCGCAACAAAACGAAATTAAGTAACGAGTAGGGTGAGCGTGCGAAACCTAAGGCGAAGGGACCTCCTTCGCCTTGCCTTTTTAGGGGGTATATTTATGGACGCCTTGTGCGAACAGTGTATGCATTTGTATTACGACGACGAGTTTGAAGAGTGGTTGTGTTCCGCATCCGATGCCATGGACGAGGATGACGTGGCGCGGCAGTTTGGGCACAACACGCGCACCTGCCCGTTCTTCCGTCCGGGTGACGAATACACCATCGTGCGCCGACAGAATTGAGGGGTAGGTTATGGCAAAAGAAGTGAAAACCAACGCCATGCGCATTTTGGATCGGTTGAAGATCCCGTATGAGTTGAATCTCTACCCCTGCGAGGAGTTTCACGATGCGGTGCAGATCGCGGATATGTTGGGACAACCGTATGCCTCCTCCTTCAAGACACTGGTCGCCGTGGGCAAAAGCGGCGGCCACTACGTGTTTGTGATCCCCATTGCCGCCGAGGTGGATCTGAAAGCGGCGGCGGTGGCGGTGGGCGAAAAAAGTGTCAGCCTCATCCCCGTGAAGGAGATCAACGCGCTGACGGGGTACGTGCGCGGCGGTGTGTCGCCGCTGGGCATGAAAAAGGCGTTCCCCACCGTGATCGATTCCTCGGCCGAAGCGTTTTCCACCGTGATCATCAGCGGCGGTCGGCTCGGCGCACAGATCTTTTTGTCGCCGCAGGATCTGGCACGGGCGGTTTCGGCCACCTTTGCGGCGATTTGTGCGTAATGTTGTATTTTTTGCGGCGGAGTTTTTTAAATTTTGGAAGGGTGTTATGCGGCAAATATCTTGCATTTCCGCAAAAAAGCGCGTATAATATCCATGTTAAAAACTGTGTTTGAATTTGAAAACGGAGGGATCCCCATGCAACTGAATTACAAACGTCCCGACAACATGGAGCGTATCACCACCCCCGCCCTCGCCGAAGCGTTTATTGCCGAGCAAGTGGCCGAGGTGCGCGAGCAGGTCGGCAACAAAAAGGTGTTGTTGGCGCTGTCGGGCGGCGTGGATTCGTCGGTCGTCGCGGCGTTACTCATCAAGGCCATCGGCAAACAGCTCGTGTGCGTGCACGTGAATCACGGCTTGATGCGTAAGGGCGAAAGCGAGCAGGTGATCGAGATCTTCCAAAACGGGTTGGATGCGAACCTCGTGTACATCGATGCGACCGACCGTTTTCTGGACAAACTCGCCGGTGTGGCGGATCCCGAAACCAAGCGTAAGATCATCGGCGGCGAATTTGTCCGCGTGTTCGAGGAAGAAGCGCGCAAGTTGACCGACGTGTCCTTCCTGGCACAGGGCACCATCTATCCCGACATTTTGGAAAGCGACGGTGTGAAAGCGCACCACAACGTGGGCGGTCTGCCGGAGGACATCCATTTTGAGGGCTTGGTGGAACCTGTCCGCCTGCTGTATAAAGATGAAGTGCGCGAAGTCGGCCGTGCGCTCGGCCTTCCCTCCTCCATGGTGGACCGTCAGCCGTTCCCCGGCCCGGGCTTGGGCGTGCGTTGCCTGGGTGCCATCACCCGTGACCGTCTGCACGCCCTGCGCGAGGCGGATGCCATTCTGCGCGAAGAGTTTGACAAGAGCGGCCTCGCAAAACATGTGTGGCAGTATTTCATCGCCGTGCCGGACTTCACCAGCGTGGGCGTGAAAGACGGCAAGCGTTACGAAGGCTGGCCGGCCATCATCCGTGCGGTGAACACCACCGATGCGATGAGCGCCACCATCGAAGAGATCCCTTATGCCCTGCTGCACCACATCACCGACCGCATCACCCATGAGGTGGACGGCATCAACCGCGTGGTGATGGAACTCACCCCGAAGCCGAGCGGTACGACCGAGTGGGAATAATACCAAAAACGCTGAAAACCCGCATAAGCACTGGGTTTTTGAGGCTTGAAAAAGCCTCGTGACAACGTTTTGACAACAATTTCAGATTATTCATAAATAAAGAGCTAACAGATTTTTGTTACAAAGTCTGTTAGCTCTTTTTTTGTTAGTCATTAACTTTATTTAGAACCTTGATAATACAGAAATCGTAAATCACGATATACTTTACACCTAAACGAGAATGGCGGCAGGGAGATTAACACCTCTCTGCCGCTAATTTTTTGTTTGTAGCTTTAACAAAAACAATTCAAAACGCAAATTGATTGAATGGATTGTCTATTGCTTCGGAACGCATCCATTTTTTATATTGAAGTGGTGTCATTTTATACTTTCGTAAAAATATTTTTCCAAAGTAACTTGAATCA
>JAZONO010000043.1:0-6501 GCA_045654545.1 Acutalibacteraceae bacterium | reverse complement strand
GAAGATCATCCACCGATAATCCCTTCATCGCCAGTCGCTCGATCTGCTCCAGCTCCACTTCCGCCACCTCCTAAGTATTCCTTGATCACACGTATGGCCGCTTCGTACCCTTTGCAGACGTACGTTGCGTATCCATACCATTCCATAGCCTTTAAAAATTCGATCTGCGGAGAGGAAGCACGCCCGTCAGGGGTTTTCATCTCGATGTACAGTCCGTGATACCCTCCGCAGGGATATGGAAGAAACAGATCCGATACACCGGCTTTCACGCCGATGCGTTTCAGCCGTGCCCCCTCAATAACAGTACACTTGCGTTCGTTGGGGATGTGGTATAACCACCGAAGGCACGGCCACTTTCCCTCAGCCGACTTTGCCCACATGATCACCAATGCCTGGTGATCATCTTCGGTCACCGGTTTTTTCACAGTAACAAACTTGCTCATGCTTTCTCCCCCATGATACGGTTGATCACTTGCGAAGCCTCTGCCTTAGTCAACCCTTCCACGTCGAATTTCGGATACTTCTTTTTGCAGAGCTTTTTCGCCCACGCCTTCTGCTTGTCGGATGCCGGCTTATCACCCCATCGCTTCATGGCGGCAGTATCCCAGATATACCGTTCTTCCTCATAGTGTGCTTCCAATGCCACGAAGGCACGATCGAGCGCTTGCTGCATCGGGATGAGATCACCCTGCAGTTTCACTCTCCCCAGTTCATCCGCCGCAGGAATGCGCATTTTGCCGCTTGGCAAACTAAGGTACAACGATCCGTCCGGCATCTTAAACCAGTTGACACCGTGGAGATCGTATTTCTGCCCTTTCGCCCACAGGTCAACCACTTTCACGTTTCGAATCCAACTCTCCGGGCAATCTGCTGCGGCGGTGGCGACGTCTTCAAGTTCAAACAGCATCCCCTCCACCGTGTCACGCTTTTCGGGCGGCACCTGATCCAACGAGATACCGAGCAAAGACGGTGCCGTGCAGAGTGAAGCGCGTCCGGTAACCCCCACGCAATCGATCAGATTCAGCTTGTCCTTCCCCTCATGGAGACGAAGTCCGCGCCCCACCATTTGGGTGTACAGACTGTCCGACTGTGTCGGCCTTGCCATGATAATAGTTTCGACCAACGGCATATCGGTTCCTTCGGTAAACACCATGCAGTTCACTATGCACGGAATTTCTCTACGCGTAAAGGCTTCGATGATATCTGCCCTGTGTTTCGTCGTCCCCGTTATCGCTATAGCACCGGGGATTTTCGACGCGATCTCCTCGCACTGTGCCACCGATACTGCGAAGATCAACGTGGCACCGGTTGCCATTTCACGGTAAACTTCCGCGATCGCATCAGCGGTGCCGTCCATAGCCGCTTCCAATTCTCCGGGAGCATAGTCGCCACCGCGCGTGTGTACGTTGCGCAAATCGTAACCGATATTCACACGGCGGCAATAGATGTCCGAAAGGTATCCGTTCTGGATCCCCCATCGAAGGTCTCGCTGAAAAATGATATCATCAAAAATATCGTTCAGTCGAACACTGTCCGACCGATTCGGCGTTGCCGTAAACCCAAGCAGCACACGCGGCCGAAAGTAGGAGAAGATCTGCCGATAAGTCTTTGCTGCAGCGTGATGTGCTTCATCACAGATGATGGTGTCAAACTCTTCTGGGTGAAACCTCTCCAGTCGATGCACCAAACTCTGCACACCGGCAGAAACCACAGGCTCACCGTGCGACTTTTCCGACGCCATCTCCACCCCCACGGGGCAATCGTAATATTTGATGGGTTGGTGTACCAGTTCCTCTCGATGAGAGAGCAGGAGCACACGCCCACGTCTTGGAATATGTGTAAAGGTTGCCGTCTTACCGAGACCAGTCGCCATCTGCACAAGGTATCTCCCTGCACCGCGGCGCTCGATAATATCCAGGCATTCTTGCTGATAATCTCGCAGTTGCAATGTTGTCATTCACTCCTTTTTATGTGCGAGATGTGCGACCCCGTGCGAGATGACCTCGCACGCCCTGAGGCCGCATAAACACACGCTTTTTTGACACTTGTGCGAGTGTGCGAGGTGTTTTGCAAATTTCTATGCGCGTGTACATGTTTTTCGAAGTTAAAACTTTTCGCGATCTCCTTGCTGAAAATAAAACACTGCTCATATATAGTGTGTATATACCCCTCGCCCGCCCGCACACTCGCACACTTGCTCGTGAAGCCGCATAAACACACGCTTTTTCGCGTGCGAGGTACCTCGCACATTTTGACAAAACCTCGCACAAATCAGATGGCTTCTTCCTCGGATCCTTCCGAATCGACAGGCAAACGTAAGCAGACACAGTGTACGGAACTACCGCCGATTCGACGTGTCTTGGTATTTCCCTTCCCTTTTCCGGGGGTGTCGATCAAGCCGTGCGCCTTGAAATACGACAGCAACACAGCCGAAGAAAAGCCGCCCTTTTCCACCGCCTGATCAAATACGGAACGGATGATATAGGCTACGTCTCCTTCGATCAGACCGTAGATCTCACCGCTTTCTATGCCGCGTTGCATTCTCAAAGAGTTCTGCGCCACCCAGTCGCACATATAGTTATAGCCGCGGCGCCCAACGTCTACTGATTCTTTGGTTTTCAGCATTGTAGCGATCTCAGGAACCGTAATCGGTTTATCGTGGAAGATCCATTTTGATGCGAGCTCATCCGCCGCCACGATCAGCGCCGCTGCCATTGCTTGCTTTTCGGTGGTGTTTGAAGCGGAAAGCTCTCGGAACACCTCATCATACCGCAATTTAAGCTCGTCCAAAATTTCTTTGTTACTGTATAACTTTTTCACGAAGGCGCGCCCTGCGTGTCCATAATGCTTTCGCAACTCACCCGAATAGCGGCGGCCGTCGTGGATCACAAACTGCCCCGGCTCTCCTTCAATCTCAATTACACGGTTGATGGCACCTGCGCCGTCGGCGTCCTTGACCAGAGGACTTTCGCCTGTTGTCAGCATGCAATTCGGCCACGTCGGTGTCTTTTGAAGACCGCCGGTCTTGTTTCCACGTGTACGGCCGACACCTTGTGCCAGTAAGTATACGTTAAATTTTTGACCGCTCTTGTTTGCTTCCACAAGTTGGAGTTCATCAATGCAGTACGGAAGCGAATTCAAAAAAGCGGCCACCTTCTCAAAGCCGACTACCGTGCCGTTGAAGGTTTGCATATATTTGCCTTTTTCGGGGTTTCCCCACACGCTTGCCGCAAGCATCAGCGACACCGTTTTACCGCTGCCGCTGTCACCGCCCCATAAATGTACGAAAAACGGCAGACACCCGAGTGGCTCGATCAGCACCGAGGCAAAGGAAGCGGCAAGCATGATCTTTGCCGTAAGAGACATCTGCCGGCATTCCATAGCCAAGCGCACCCATTCCTTGCCACTTCCGCACGTTCTAACCGATTCATAAAGGCTACGGTAATCCGCATCTCCATCGAACACCAAACCCTCTAAATAGGGAGAGAACTCCCCTTCCCCTATGTAACCGAGACGTCCGATACTGTTTTTTTCGGGGATCAGATCATAATTCATGTTTTCAATCTCTGAAAGATACCGAACCAAAAGCCGCGAATTTTCCGAGGTGACCGCAACTCCCACCGAAGACAGTTCCACAATCTTATTCGCCGACGCCAGTATGGAACGCGGTACGATCTGTTCACGCCACTTCTTCCCCTTGCTGTAGGAAATGCGCAGTTTCTCTTCACCGGTATCGATATTCACCAATCGTTCGATCGGCAGTATTGGGTGCGGACATGCGATCTCTTCACCATATATACCGTCACGGGATACACCAAAGTCATCGCACCGCCACTTTCCGCAGTTCAACTCCAGTTTTTGGCCACTGAAGGTGGTCATACTATCTTCGATATACACATTGTCTTTTTGTTTCAACGAATCCTGGAAAGAAGAGAACATCTTTTTGAAATTGTGGATGCCTTTTTCCTTCGCGTATTCCGCCATTCTTTCAATGGCAATGTTTCGCTCAAAAGGCGATCGAATTTCCATCAGTTCCCGATACGGAGCCTCGCTTGCGAAATCCTCTTTTTCATATTCCCACAAAATTCATGTCACCTCTCATATCGATGGGTTTCAAAATAATAGTCCAGTTGTTCCAGCCGCCCACGGGAGGCCGCGTAACAGCCCATACCGTCCACGTCTTCTGCGGTCGGCATGGGCCATAGCATTAGTGCGCGGTATTCTGCTACGTTCGCATCATACTCTGCACGGTGATCCGCTCGTTCCTTTTCCCGTTTTTCGCGTTCCTTTTTAGCGCGTTTCACAGTTTCGTGATCAACGGGCGATTCCATATCCACAACGTGAAAAGCATCATTGATCTGGCGCAGTGCTTCGGGAAACGTGCACCCGGTCATTTTGCGGACAAACTCAAATACGTCCAGGTGCAGACCGCATACGTAACAGTGGAATCTCCCCTGAGAAATCGACGCCGACGGGTGTCGGTCATCGTGGAAGGGGCAATGGGTTACACCGCGAGAATTCAGTGCAATCCCGTACAGTTCCACCACTTGTTTAATATCAACCGTCTGTTTAATGATCTGCGCTCGATCGTCAGAACGGGAGGTCTTCATCGGTCACCAGTTCGTCGTACTCGATGTTCGGAGACGGAGCGGCCGCAGGTCGGGAAGAAGCAACGGTGGAAGATCCGCTTGCACTCTGAATGCTCAGGTAATCGGCAACGACTTGGGGCGTGCTCTTTTCTACACCGTCTTTTGTGGTGTAGTTGTTCAGTTCATATTTTCCTGCAACGAAAACGTTGTTTCCTTTTCGGACCCCACCGGCCGCATCGGCAAGGCTGCCAAATGCGACGATTTCCATCCACAAGGTTTCCTTTTCGCCTTGTTCGTTTGTTTTCTCACTCACAGGGATCGAGAATTTGGTGACGGACTTTCCTCTTTGCGTACTGTAACGTTTGGCATCTCCACCGGCTCGGCCGGCGCAGATAACACTGTCCCCTGCTTTAATGATCATATAATTGTTTCCTCCTCAACGACGGCAACCTCTGTCCGCTCTGCGTCGCTCTTTTTCTTTTCCTTGTAACAAGCCGCACACATACCAAGTTTTTCAAGCACCTGTTCGGGTGTGGACACTGCACCATCTTTTCCTTTGACACCCTTCACGGGCTTACCACAAACGGGGCATATAACCTGTATATTGGCAGGGGTGCCATACTTACTATCTTTTTCCCAGTAAACATCCGCGCCCATTCCCAGTGCTTTACAAGCAACGGATAAAGCGTCAGTCAATGCCTTTTTGAAAGCCTCGTCATCGCTGTATAAACCGTTTTTCTCTTTCGCTATAAGAGTTGCACCGCCCGTCCCGGGGATGCCATCACTCCAGCTTCCATCTTGTTTAACGTAGAGAGTGATGTTGCACATGGCCATCATCACTCCATCATTCCCATTCTCAACCCACTGTCTGTCAACTGTATATTTCCAGCCAAACCCACAAGGGCCAAAGATCTGAGTTAGCATTTTAATTCTCCACATAGGAGAAATGTCGGTCATACCGTTCAACCGACCGCCGGTTATCTCTTTTTTTGCTGTATCAGGAACAGCGCGAAGTTGTTCATACAGTTTCAGGTTGTCGCTCACGTTTCTTCCTCCTTAAATTGCAGCGGACAGTTGCCGCCGATCATGTGATATGGGTCCGGGATCCATTCGTGCGTTAGCCGGCAGGAATATCGCTTAAAATTTTCTTCGAAACGGCAAAACAGTGGACACCATCGGCACGCCACTTCGCCGTTGGGAAAATGTACGGGCACTTGTACCGTGCCCGTGACATAATGCGTAACGCCGTTCGGGTTTGTTTTCAAAGAATCATCACTCCCCTGCGATGCGTGAACGCTTCTCAACGCAATCACTACACCATTTTTCACTGTCGAAATCATAATACAGATCGTCGGCGTAGATCTCCTTTCCACAGATGTCGCACGTCAATTCGGGAAATTCCGGATCGGCGTTTGGACAGCCTGATGGGCAAGGCGACCGAAGACAAATTTTGCACATATTAAAATCCTCCTTTGGAATGGGAACGCCCTTGACAAAGGGCTTTTTCTGTGCTACAATGAATGTAACAGTTGGCGCTGTTGTCATTCATTTTTGAGCGTTCGTATTCCCGTACGAGCGCTCTTTTTCTTTTGCGGCGGCGATCAGCTTTTCAAACAACTCTTGGCTGAACGCACACCGCCCCGTCTCCCAATGACTAACCAGCTGCGCAGAGACTCCGAGCAATCGGGCGACGTCTCGCTGTGTCATTCCGCGTTCCTTGCGATAAGCGCGAAGCGCATCACAAGGTCCGTTTTTCTGCATAGCAGAATCGTAAAAATCCTTCTTGTAGGCTGCGATCTCATCCTTGTTGGCTTCGTAGTACGCCTTCTTGTAGGCTGCGATCTCATCCTTGTTGGCTTCGTAGTACGCCTTCTTGTAGGCTGCGATCTCATCCTTGTTGGCTTCGTAGTAC
>JAZONO010000042.1:0-1727 GCA_045654545.1 Acutalibacteraceae bacterium | reverse complement strand
CCTACCTGTAAATATAGTCTTGCGGCATCAACGGTGTTTTGTCCACCCCATACTTTTCGATATAGGCCTGCGGATCCACGTCGTCATAAATGAACGCGCGCAACACCTTTGTGGCAAACTCGAAGTTGTAATATACGGTGGAGGACCCCGTCTGCTCGCGGTAATCCGCATTGATGACATAGTCCATCAGCGGCACACGCGTCTGCTCAAAGGTGAAGCCGCCCAACACGTCGGTGGCAAGCCCGACAATATCGGTGTAGGAAAGCGAGGTGCGCACGTACGGCAACAACGCTTCCGCCAATGCCGGGAATTTGGACATACCCATCGTCATCACGCGGTTGAACAGCGCTTCCATCACCACGCGCTGACGGTCGGTACGGCCGAAGTCATCACGACCGCCCTCAGCGGTGTGCACCGAACGGATGCGCGACCAGCACACCGCTTGCACGCCGGTCAACACCTGCTTGCCTGCGTGGCGAATTTTATCCTTTTCCGTGCCGATCTTGGTGTCACGTGCCACGATCAGTTCGTTTGCCGCCAAGCGTTCCGCTTCGGTGATCTCCACTTCCACGCCGCCGACGGCATCCACGATTTGTATCATACCGGCGAAATTAACGGTAGCGTAATGCTGAATGTTCAGCCCGAAATGCGTATTGAGGGTTTTGAGCGCCAATTCCGGACCGCCGCGCCCGTATGCCGAGTTGATCTTGGCGTAACCGCGCCCGTCCAGATACACCAAACTGTCGCGCATGATGGAGGTGATCTTCACCTTATCGTGCACTTCGTCAATGCTGATGATCATAATGGAGTCGGTGTTGCCCGAAAAGCTCTTACTGCGCGAATCCACACCAAACAACGCAATGTTGGTCACTTCTTTGGGAAGTTGAGCCGCTTCCTCGCTGATACCGAGCTGTTCATTCGTCATCTCGCGGAATTCTTCATCGTAATCGTAATCGTATTTCCACATAAGGAGACCCAGCGCCGACGAGCCGATGCCGCCCAGCATGAGCACCACAACCATCGTGATAATCAACCCTTTGAACATACGTGTCTTTTTCACGGGCACTTGTGCGATCTCTTCTGCCGCATGTTTCGCCATAACCATTCTCCTTTCCGTCGGTCGTCTGTCCGACATATATTCACAGTATACCCATACTATAACAACCGAATCCTAAAAAGTCAAGAAACAAAATTGTAACCTTTTTCAAACAGGCACGACACGGTCAAGGTGGAAAGAGTAGAGCAGGCATTCGTTCACGGTTTCGCCAAGTCCTTCTTCCAACGCGTGGGCATACAATTCGAGCTGTGCGCGGTATCGGTCCGCCAATTCGTCGCCTGTGTCCACACGGTCGGTTTTGTAATCCACGATCACCCAACCGCCGTTTTCATAAAACAGGCAGTCCACAATGCCCTGCACCAACACCGTTTCCCCTGCCGCCACCGATTCATCCAACGATTCCACGCAGGCGGCCGCCGGATATTCCACCGTGAAGGCATATTCACGCCGCACCGTCGAGGACTTTGCCATACGCTGATACAACGCGCTTTTGAAGAATCGTTGCAAATGCGAACGGGACAGCGAGGCGGCTTGCGCCGATGTTAAGAAGCCGCCGCTTGTGAGCCGCCCAATCTCCCCTTCCGCATCCACTGCTGCCGCCGCGAAGTCGGCCAGTTGCATAAACTGGTGCATCGCCGTGCCGCGTTCGGCAGGTGACCGCGTCCTTTCA
>JAZONO010000041.1:0-9803 GCA_045654545.1 Acutalibacteraceae bacterium | reverse complement strand
CGAGTATTTTAACAATGCATGAGCGAAAATCCGCCTTCCCAAAACGGAGTTCGGGTTTGACTGCTCACCCTAAGGGGGGCATATTATGGCACATCCGATTAAGCATTTTCGCACCGTGTTTCGGCATCGTCGCCGTGTGATCGCCCACTGCGCCAAGGCAGGCATTCTGTGGCGCGGCTTACTGCACGATCTGTCGAAATATTCCCCCACCGAGTTTTTGCCCGGTGCCAAATACTTTGTGGGCGAACGCAGCCCGAACGAGATCGAGCGCCGCACCACAGGGTATTCCACCGCGTGGATTCATCACAAGGGGCGCAACCGTCATCACTTTGAATACTGGACGGATTACGATCCCGTCACCCACGTGATGACCCCCGTGAAAATGCCGCTCATTTTTGTGGCGGAGATGTTTTGTGACCGCGTGGCAGCCAGCAAGGTGTACCAAGGTGCGAACTATACCGATGCGCACCCCATCGCCTATTTTGAAAAAGGCAAGCCCACCCGTGCGATTCACCCTGCCACCTCCGACTTGTTGGAATCGTGGCTTGTGATGCTGAAAGAAGAGGGCGAGGACGCCACCTTCCGCCACATCCGCGCGATGTTGAAGGCAAAACAAGAGTATTAAAAAAGGAAGTCGAACACCGCGTGGTGCTCGACTTCCTTTTTTGTTTTTATTTACAGTAATTCTCGATATACCCGTTGATCGCCTGCGTGATCACGTTTTGCGCCGCTTCGGCGCCCAGCACTTCGTTCACCGCCGTTTCCTTGTCTTCCAGTTCCTTATACACGCGGAAGAAGTGGGACATCTCTGCAAAAATGTGGCGCGGAATTTCGGAAATGTCTTTGTAGGAATTGTAGGTCGGGTCGCCAAACGGGATGGCGATGATCTTCTCGTCATATCGCCCGTTATCGATCATCGTGATAACCCCGATGGGATAGCACCGCACCGAGGTCATGGGATGCAGCGGCTCGGAGCACAGCACCAACACGTCCAGCGGATCGAGGTCATCCGCAAAGGTGCGTGGAATGAAGCCGTAGTTCGCAGGATAGTGGGTGGAGGTGTACAAAATGCGATCCAACATCAAAATGCCGGTTTCCTTGTCCAACTCGTATTTGCACTTACTGCCTTTTTCAATTTCGATCACCGCGACAAAGTCCTCTTTGGTGATGCGTTTGGGGTTAATATTATGCCAAATATTCATAACGCGCCGCCTCCTTTGATGCTGTTAGTATCGCAGAAAACGGCGCGTTTGTCAATCATTCTTCCATTTGTTTCCCCAAAAAAGCGGCAGCCACCTGCACCATCTTGATGTCCCCTTCACCCGGCAGGGCACCGCTTTCGGGCAACAGCAAACACACACTGCCGATCACGTCACCTGCCGAAATGATGGGCATCCCTGCCGCGACAAAGCGGTCGCCCCCCTCCACCGCCGGCATACGCTCGCTCTCCCCGGCACGTGCCAAATGCACACGGCGTTGTTCCATCGCGCTCTCCAGCATAGCAGACACGGGGCGTTCCAGCAGATCCTTCTTCGGTGCACCGGCAACAGCGATGATGCGGTCACGGTCACTCACCGCCACGGCTTGCCCCAGCGCGCGTGCCATCACCTCGGCATACTGCGCCGCAAAGGTACCCAGTTCCCCCATCGGGGAATACTTCTTGAACACGACCTCCCCGTCGTTGTTCGTGAAGATCTCCAACGGGTCTCCCTCGCGAATCCGCATGGTGCGACGAATTTCTTTCGGGATAACAACTCTCCCGAGGTCGTCTATTCTCCGAACTATTCCGGTGGCTTTCATATATACATTTCTCCTTAAATTACAAATTGTGTTGTTATTATCTGTATTTACGGGAGAAATATACCGCAGGATTTACTTTTTTAAGTAGCTGTGCTATAATAACATATATTTATTTTGCTTGATTAGGAAGGTCTGATTGGTTATAAAAAACATGACTTGCAAAAAAATGTTTTTTGGTGTATTAAAATTGTGCGCACTCGGGGTACTGATAGGAACACTTGGCGGATTAATTGGCGCGTGCTTTGCACATTTGTTGTCTTTGGTAACAAGACTACGTCAGGCAGAGCCGTGGCTCATTCTTCTGTTGCCCATTGGCAGCGCCGCAACTGTTTTACTATATCAGGTTTTTGATATGCATAATTACGGTGGAACAAATGAAATCATTCTCTGCCTTACAAACAAAAAACCAATCAAAGCAATTGCTTCACCGCTTATATTCATTTCCAGTGCAATCACGCATCTTTTGGGCGGTTCCGCCGGACGAGAAGGTGCTGCACTTCAGTTGGGCGGCGCAGGTGCGGCAGCTCTTTGGCGTATGTTGCGGTTAAAAGAGAACGATCGCACAATTGTTGTTTTGAGCGGTATGAGCGCGGTATTTGCAGGTTTGTTTGGCACGCCTCTTACTGCAGCATTTTTTGTTTTAGAATTTAAATTAAGTTTCAAAGTCATTGGTAGGGCTATCTTGCCTTGCTTTATTTCCTCTATTGTTGCCACCAAGCTTTCTTCTGCTTTGGCAGTTGCCGCAGAAACAGTACATCTTAGCAGCATTGACACTTTCACCTTTCCCACCTTTGCAAAAATAATCGTTTTGTCACTGGGACTCAGTATATTAGGTTGGCTCATGTGCCTTGTATTCCACAAAACAGGTCATTTGATGACACGCCTTATTTCAAACGCTTTTCTTCGCACTGCCCTATCCGCCAGCGTAATTGTTGCATTAACCGCAATTGTGGGCGATATGCGTTATAATGGCTCCGGTATGTCCATGGCAATAATGGCTATAGAAGGAAAAGCTGATTGGTTTGACTTTATTTTAAAAATCATTTTTACTGCCGTTACCTTAGCCGCGGGATTAAAAGGCGGAGAAATTGTTCCTACTTTTTGTGTCGGTGCAACCTTCGGCTGTGTTTTTGGCGGTATGTTAGGCTTAGATTACGGATTTGCAGCAGCGCTTGGTTTGGTAGGCTTGTTCTGTTGCGCTACAAACAGTCCTGTAAGCGCCGTTTTTTTAGGTGTTGAGATGTTTGGATTTAGTGCACTGCCGTATTTTATAATTGTTTGTATATTCCTTTGGATTTTGCCAGCCAATAACGGTCTGTTTGAAAACAGATTTTTTAAATCACCAATTCTTTCAAGAATAAGAAAACAAGAAACCCTAAAAGCGAGGTGAATTTCACCTCGCTTTTGCTATGTAGATATTTGGTGTTAGTATACCTCATTCGTCTATTCTACGAACAATTCCTGTTGCTTTCATATATAAGAACTCGACACGAAACCTTGATGCTCGTATTAAGAACCTCACCCTTCTTCAAAATCAGAGATTTTGGAAGGGTGCCCGAGAACCTTGTTGCTCGGTACCCTCGCAATAAAAATCTCCTTTGTTGATTTAGTAACACTAAATGTTGACAAGTTCTTCTAAATATGTTATACTCGAAACGGTTAATAACCGATATATTTTACAAAAGGAGCTAATGACTTATGGCAACATCAAAAGTGGCTTATCTTGTTAAACCAAAGATTGTAGATGGGGTTGAAGGCGAGGCTATCGTTGAACTTCGTGACATCGAAATCCCGACCCCGGGCCCCGGTGAAATTCTCGTTAAGGTTGAAGGATGCGGCATCTGCGGCACCGACGTTCACGAATACCGTTACAATCCGTTTGGATACAAAGAGATCGTTCTTGGACATGAAGGAACCGGTGAAGTTGTTGCAATCGGTGAAGGCGTTACCGTTGATACAAAGGGTGACCCCATCAAAGTTGGCGACAAGGTTGTTACCTCTGTTCTTCTCTGCGGAGAATGTGATTACTGCCGTCGTTATCCCGAACTTCCTAACCTTTGCGAAGGTCTCGGCGTGTACGGTCTTATTGAAGACGATGCAGAGCACCACAACAACGGTTGGTTTGCAGAGCACATTTTGGTTCGCAAGAACTCTTCTATCTTCGTTGTGAACGGTATGACTCTGGATGAAAGAATGCTTATTGAACCGGCTTGTGTCTGTGTGCATTCTTGGAACCGCGCCAAATCGACAAACATTATCAATTTCGGCTCCACTGTATTGGTGCAGGGTTGCGGCCCCATCGGTCTTATGCAGATTGCCGTTTTGAAAGCAGCCGGTGTTGTAAACATTATCGCTGTTGACGGCGTTGATAGCCGCCTTGCTCTTGCCAAGGAAATGGGCGCAACTGCCATCATTAACTTCAGAGAACTTAAAACAATTGAAGAAAGAGTTGCTAAAGTGAAAGAACTTACCGGCGGCTTCGGAGCAGATTTTGTGTTCCAGTGCACCGGCTCTCCTCAGGCAGCAGCGGATGCTTATAAGTATGTTCGTCGCGGCGGCGGTTATTGCGAAATGGGCTTCTTTGTCAATGCCGGCGAATGCACGATGAACCCCCACTTTGACCTTTGCAACAAGGAAATTACGTTGGTTGGTTCTTGGGTGTACAGTGCCAACGAGTACATTGAAACTCTCGGCTTCTTGAAGAAGGCAAAGGAAATGTCCATTCCGGTCGAGAAACTTGTTACCGACCATTATCCGTTGGAGCAATATGTTGATGCCATGGAGAAAAACATTTCTCTCACCGGTGTTAAAATTGCCATTGTTATGGAATAAATAATCAAACCTATAAAGCAGAAACAAAGCGAGGGGAATTTCCCCTCGCTTTTGCTATGTAGCGATCAAATAACCATTTTAATTCTTGATTGGAGAGCGTAAAAAACAGCGGAGTGATGTCACTCCGCTGTTTTCGTGTACAATCGATGGTTGTATAAATTACTATTCCTGCCACTGCTTATTCGGCGCAACAATGCGCGCTGATAACCTTGCCGAACTTACCGTTTTCAAGGCTATTTCAAGACGGTCCACACCGGCAGCGTGCATTGTAAAAACAGAACCGGAATCCCCGATCCCTGCTCCGAGCATTAGCCCAATTCCTTTTCGAGCAAGAATTTAAGCGATGCAGAAGCGTCGGTCAACGTTGCTTGATTGATTTCCTCGCCGTTTTTCGCGCAATCGGTAAAATAGTAGAGCTCGTTATAATATCCACCGAGGTCGGAAATATTTCCGCTTGTGCCGCCCGCCACGCTGAGTTCTTTCTTTTCAATCTTGATTTCCTCTGCACCGCCATCGGTATAGAGCATAAATTTGCCGCTGGCATTTTCAACAACAGCCTTTTCGAAGACTACACGGAAGGTTGCTTCAAACGGGTGCGACGCCGGCAAATCCCAAGTGCCCTCAACAGTAATGGCGTAATCATCATACTGCATCAGCGTATTGACATAGGAATTCTTTTCGCCCAATGTGTTTCTTATGGAGTGAAGTGTCTTGGGTTCGCCAAAAAGCGACAACACAAAATCCACATCGTGAATGTGCAGATCCTGCGCCGCACCGCCCGAAAGAGAAACGTCGTGCAGCCAGTTGTTCCAGCCCCAATCCGGGCTTGGGCTGATGCGGCGGAAGTTTGCATTTACAACTTTGCCGTATTTGCCGCTCTTAACAATATCACGCAGAGCAACATATTCATCCCAGAAGCGAATAACCTGACCAACCTGCACAAATGCTCCCGTTTCCTTCTGCTTTGCCTTCATAGCTTCGCTCTCTGCCACGGTAAGTGCTACCGGCTTTTCAACAAACACATAGTTTGCTTTCTCCATGGCGAGCATGGCATATTCCGCATGAAGATAGGTAGGCAGACAAATATCAATGATATCCACATTTGCCTTCTCAATCAGTTCTTTGCCGTCGCCGAAGATCTCTGCGCCGTCGGCTAATTGCTTCGCCTTTTCCGGGCGGATATCCGCCACCGCCACAAGGGATACGCCCTCTAATGCTTTATAGCAATTTGCGTGCATTGTGCCCATAAAGCCACAACCGATAAGTCCAACTCTCAACATGTTTTATTTCCTCCCTAAAATTCGATCCATCGCATTGGATGTGTTATATATGATCGTTTCGGTATGATATTTATAGTTCGGTATCATCTCGGCAGTTACCCAACCGTCATAACCTGCGCGCTTCAGCTCTTCCATTACAGCAGGGTAATTAACGTCGCCTGCAAGCAGATCTACAAACCCGTGCAAACCGCCGGCTTCTGTGCGATAGTCTTTAAAATGCACCTTTTTGATGCGGTTACCCAACGTGCGGATCCAGTGCTCGGGGAAACCGTTGGCAAGGGTGTTGCCGATATCCAGATAACTTCCCACATAGTCGCTGCCGATCTTATCGATGAAATCTCTCATTTCCACCGGAGAAAGAAGGAATTTGTTCCAGACATTTTCCAGTCCGATATTCACTTTATATTCCTCAGCGTATTGCTTTACCTTCATGATCGATTCCAGACTGCGATTATAACAGGTTTCATAATCCATCACCTTCCCGGGAGCGGCAAACTCGGCGTTCACACAACCGGGGATGACAAGAATCGAATCGCAACCGAGGATCGCGGCCGTCTCCAGTTGCTTTTTCACAATATCCTGCGCTTTGCTGCGGATTGCTTCATCGGTATCATTCAAAAAATAATTCCAGTAAAGACCGCTGGCAACGCTATACAACTCGATGCCGCTTTCCGTTGCCTGTTTCTTGACTTCACGCAACTCTTTCTCGGTGGATGCAAGAGTGATTTCGCCTGCTGCTTCATCGAGCGCTACCTCTACACCCTCAAAGCCCGCATCGGCGGCAAGAGCAAAGCTTTCGGCCAATGATCCTGCGGGGAACGACCAAATACTGATGCCTTTTTTCATATAAAAACCTCCTTGATATTTTTGGGTTTTCTGTTATAATTATAGTAAGCAAGTGCATTTTTGAACAGTCATTTTTGAGTTTTATATGTTCATTATTGTGCACACGGGAGGTGCCGCTTTGGAAAAAGGATATATCAAAACGCGACCGAAAACAGTCGTAGATGTCACAAAAATTGTAACGATTCATTATTATGAGGTTGGCAAAAACTTTACCTTTGACGGAGAATGTCACGATTTTTGGGAAATGGTGTATATCGACAAAGGCTGTGTTGCCATCACACGCGACGGTGAGGAAATCGTTCTTTCCCAAGGGGAGGTTATCTTTCACGCTCCAAACGAGTTTCACACCATTCGATCCTTTTCCTCTGCACCAAATTTCTTTGTCATCTCGTTTGTTTCCTCGTCCCTTGCCATGAAATATTTCGAGCGCTTTTGTTCACCGCTTAAAGGGACATATAAATCCCTTTTGACCACCATCATTAAAGAGGCCGAGGAAAGCTATCATATTCCGAAAAATGACCCCGACTTACGCAAACTGCGGCGAAAAAAAGAGGCGCCTCTCGGCAGCGAACAGCTTATAAAAAATTATTTGGAACAACTGCTCATCTATCTTCTCCGTTCAAAGGAACGGGCCAAAGATACCGCCGTTCTTCCTCCCTCAGCAGAAGAAAAGCCGCTGGTTTCGGCACTCAAAGATTATATATACGCCCGACGGGATGAAAATATAAAAGTCGATGAAATCTGCCGCGCGTTCGGTTATAGCAAAAGCTTTTTATGCCGCCTTTTCCGCGAACACACCGGAAGCAGTGTTGCCGCCTATGCGGTCACCCAAAAAATGGAGTATGCAAAGGAACTTTTGCGCGATGATCGCTTTAACATTACACAGATCTCCGAGAAACTTTCCTTTGAAAATCCGCAGTATTTTGCCCGCGTTTTCAAGCGCGAATGCGGTATGACGCCAACCGAATGGAAACAACTGGCACGCAAATAGCGTTTGCTGTATGTTTGAAATAAAAAAATATGGGGCTATTTTCAAATAATTTTAGGTGCGGTTTTATTGGCATTTGTTTACTACATTTTTATTGTTACAAATAATTTTGCTCCTGCCGGACTAAATGGAATTGCAACGATGATTCAGTACAAGACCGGCTTTAGCATCAGTTATATGTCGTTGCTTATCAATATTCCTTTGTCCATAGCAGCATATTTTTTAGTGCAAAAACAATTCGCTGTAAAAACATTATTGTTTTCATTGATATATTCCATTTCGTTTTTAGTTTTGCAAAATTCCAATTTAGCGTCTATTCAGTATAATACCCAAGGCCACGATACGATCTGCCCTGTGATCTTAAGTGGTGTCGTCAGCGGCGTTGTTTATGGCATTTGCTTTCGGAATAATGCTTCCACAGGCGGAACCGATGTGGTTTCTCGATATATAAACACTGTAAGACCCGAAATCAATTTTTTTGTTGTAACCTTTATCCTAAACGGAATTGTTGCCATTTCTTCTATTTTTGTATATGCCGATGGCACGCTTAATTATAAACCAATGGCATTATGCATTATTTATTGTTTTATTTCAACTTTCGTTGGAAATTTATTACTCAAAACGACAAAGACGGCATACAAATTTACTATTATCACCAATCATGGAGATGAATTTATTGAAGAGATCACTCGAAAACTGCGTCATGGTTGTACGAAAATAGATGCGATTGGTACCTATACGAGCACTAAAAAATCGGTGTTGATCTGTATAGTGAATAAGCACCAACTCAATGATTTTCAAAAAATAGTTGCAAACTATGATAATACATTTTCATACTTTGAAACAGTAAATGAAACTTATGGAAATTTTAAGCACATAAAAAATGGATAAACACAAAAGGTGTGACCTATTTGGTCAAGCCTTTTCGTTTTAAAACATCTGCATTATCCAATAAATAACCCCGTAAATCACACTTGCTAATACGCCGTAAGCGATAACGGGACCGGCAATTTTGAACATATTGGCTGCCAGACCCAGCACCCAACCCTCGGTCTTAAACTCGATTGCCGGGGAGGCCACCGCGTTGGCAAATCCCGTGATGGGCACCAGCGTGCCGGCTCCTGCGTGCTTGGCCAGGCTGTTGTACACGTCCAGCGCGGTAAGCAGAACGCTCGCCCCGATCAGCACCACACAACACAGGGTGCGCGCCTCTTTGGTGGTCATTCCCCCGTTGGTGGCGAGATTCACCACCACCTGCCCGATGGCACAGATCGTGCCGCCGATCAAAAACGCTTTGACACAGTTGGACAGAATCGGGGACGGCGGCGACGCCTTTTTGCTCATCGCCTGATACTCCCGTTTGGTCATTTTCATACGAGACCCCTCCTTTTCATCCGCTATTGTGCGAATCCGGCGTCCGTAATATGCACGCGGCGGTATTTTTTTGCGCCGATTGCGTACACTAATTCCGAAAAGGAGGGATAACGAATGGAACAGATGTACAAACACAACGCCCCGTTTCCGAAAGGCAGTAAACTGCAAGCGTATTTTGACACGCTGCCGAAAGCGGTGCAGGAACAGTTCGTGCAATCGGGCGCACCCGTCACCACGGTGGAACAGTTGAAAGCTTGCGTGGAACAACTGACTTCACAGGACAAAAAGTAGGGGGTATATTTTACTCAAATCGCGCATATATTGTATATTATAAAGAGAATATACTGTCTGTATATGGCTTTCTGCGGTGTGCGAGGTGACAAACGATGGATGTAAGCGACAAACCGTCAAAAAGTAAGGGGCAGGTTTTAGTTAACTTGGCATATTATGCCGTGTGGGTCGCAGCTGCCGTGTTTGCCGTGTGGATCACCGTGCGATGGCTGACACCGTTTGGGCTGGCGTTTGTCACCGCTGCATTACTGCAACGCCCCGTGCGATGGCTGACCGACCGCACCGGCGCCTCTCGCGGTTTTTTGGCAGGGGTGCTGGTGGTGCTCACCGTGGCACTGGCGGCAACGGTGGCAGGCGGTGTGGGCTGGTGGGTATGGGGGCAAGTTGTGGCG